>DAIUKI010000015.1:0-17255 GCA_036848255.1 Bacteroidales bacterium
CTGATAATGGAATAATCCTTCAGCTAAATAAGGAGATGATTGATCAGTTTACAATGAAGTACGAAAATCAGGTATTGAGTTTCAGGAACCTAGTGGCTGATACAGTTAGTTCACTTTCGGGTTATGTAAATGTCTTATACGATGGCGGTATATCGCTCATTATTAAGTATAGAAAGGAAATTCTCACCCTGGCAGTTGAAAACAAATATGATATGTTCAATCAGATCAGCAGGGTATTTGTGGAGAAGGATGGTGAAATTACAAAGGTGGACAGTAAGGGGGAACTGATTAAACTGCTTGAAGATCAAAAACATCTGGTTCGCAGTTATATAAGGAGCAACAAAATAAGGGTTTCAAGGAAATACCCTGAAAGCTTTAAACCGGTAATTCAATTTTACGACAAACTTAACCACTAGTATTTCAAAATGAAATTGAAGATTCCGCTTCTGGTTCTGACACTGCTTTTTTCACCTTTGGTTAATGCGCAGGAGGAATTAAACATTACCTGGGATTACAATGACCTTTCGTTCAGTGAATTTGTTGGCAAAGCGGAAAATCAACTTAACCTTAGGTTTTTCTTCAGGGATGAATGGGTTAATGATCTTAAGCCCGGTGATTTTCCCGGAATAACTTCACTGACCGGGTTGCTGGATAATCTTTTCAGGGACAAGTCGCTCTTTTATTTCATTGATGAATCGGGAAATGTTGTGGTTACGAAGAATTTTGCTGTTAAGGTCTCTGATGCACCTGTGCCGGGAACCCGGAACTTTATTGCCCCGACTGAATATTATGATACACAGGATAAACAGAAACTGTCGGGTAACTTATTTGTGGATATAGGTAATCCTGCCGACAGGTTCAGACCGGGGAATGTCACTATCACAGGTTATATAGCAAACAGGGATACAAAGGAACCGGTCGCTGGTGTAACTGTTCTTGTACAGAAGCTGGCAACAGGAACTATCTCAAATGAGTATGGCTTTTATACCCTGTCCCTGCCGAGGGGTGTGCACCTGATTAAATTCTCCTTCATTGGTATGAGAGAAAAAGAGATCAACGTCAACCTGTACGGCTCAGGCGAAATGGATATCGAAATGAACAGCATGCTTATACCACTTAAGGAGACTGTGGTCTCAGCAGAGAAGAATGTAATATTCCAGCGGTACGAAGTTGGCGTTGAAAAAGTCAATATTACTTCGTTCAAATTACTGCCTACATCTATGGGTGAAGCCGATATCATCAAGAGTGTGCTTCTGATACCGGGGGTCCAGTCGGTGGGAGAGGGATCGGCAGGATTTAATGTAAGAGGCGGATCGTCTGATCAGAATCTTATTCTGCTGTACGGTGCACCGGTCTATAATTCATCTCACTTCTTTGGCTTTTTCTCAGCAGTGAATTCCGACATTATCAGGGATGTCACACTGTATAAGGGCGGGATTCCCGGACGGTATGGAGGAAGGATCTCCTCTGTGCTTGATATCACTTCAAAGGACGGCAACAGAAGGGAGTTTGCCGGTAATGCAGGAATAAGTCCGATTACAGCCCATCTCATGATTGAAGGTCCGATCAAAAAGGATACATGTACTTATATTCTGACCGGAAGAACAACCTATTCAAACTGGGTGTTCGGCCTGATTGACAATGCTTCGCTTAAAAACAGCAGGGCTTCATTTTATGACATGAATGGAAGAATTACATATGACCTCAATAAAAACAACAAGATTGATGTTTCATCTTATCTGAGCCACGACTCTTTCAGATTCAATTCTGATACAGTGTACAGTTATGACAACAATATTGTGGCATTGAGGTGGCGTCACTTCTTTAACAGCAGGTTCTTTTCACTCCTGTCGGTGAATAATAGTAACTATAGCTATGAGGTTGAAAGCCAGGGCACACCTTCGGAAGGGTTCCTTCTTTCGCACAGAGTCAACAGCACCGGTATCAAAGCAGATTTCAACTGGTACCAGGGCAGAAATGAAATAAACTACGGTGCGGATCTGACGCGTTATTCTGTCATTCCTGGAAGTTTTCAGCCTTCAGGCGATTCATCGCTTATCGTTGGAAGATCAATCCAAAGTGAGAAAGCCTTTGAGACCGGATTGTATATCGAGGATAAATTCGTGGTTACTGATTATATGTCGATAAATGCAGGGATGAGATTCTCTTCATTCTTTTCTGTCGGACCCGGGACATTCTACCGGTATGATCCATCTTATTCAAGAAGTTTGTCGACCATAACTGATACCCTTAATTTCAGGTCGCGCGAAATTTATAAAACTTACGGAGGTCCCGAATTCAGGATGTCACTTAATTTCAGGACCGGCACAAGAAGTTCCTTCAAGATAAACTATAACAGGACAAGACAATATCTTCACCTTTTATCAAACACGACCTCGATTTCGCCAACTGACACCTGGAAGCTGAGCGATTATTACCTGAAACCCCAGATCGGGGATCAGTATGCCATTGGATTCTATCAGATGTTATTCAAAAACAACATTGAAGCATCGGTGGAGCTGTACTATAAGCAGATACAAAATATGCTTGACTTTAAGGGCGGGACAAACCTGGTTATGGCCGAAAATATCGAGAAGGACCTTGTCAACGTTAAAGGCAAAGCTTATGGCCTTGAATTATCGGTCAGGAAGGATGAAGGCCGGGTAAGATGGAGCCTGGGGTACACTTATGCAAGGACATTCCTGAAGAGCATTGGAAGGTTCAGTGACGAAATAATAAATCAAGGTGAATGGTTCCCTGCCAATTTTGACAAGCCCAACGATCTTGTTGCAACATTCAATTTCCTTTTCTCCCGGCGGTTCAGCTTTTCGGCCAATTATACCTATAGCACGGGAAGACCAATTACCTACCCGGTTGCAACTTATTATATGGGTGATATTCTGCTCGTTCATTATTCCGACAGGAATAAATACAGGATCCCCGACTACATGCGGCTTGATCTTTCACTTAAGCTCAGCGGAAACCTGCGGTCGCACAAGATAGCCAATCCTCACTGGATCTTTTCAATATACAATTTGCTCGGGAGGCAGAATGTTTATTCAATTTATTTCAAGAATGAAAACAGAATGGTGAATGGGTATAAGCTCTCAGTATTCGGCCAGGCAATTCCTTCGCTGAGCTTTAATTTTGATTTTTAGAAGATATGAGAAGATTATATTATACTTGTATATTACTGTCAATGATTATAATTTCAGGTTGTATCACGCAATTTGTTCCTGAAACAGATGAAGATCAGGATCTGCTTGTTGTTGAAGGTCTGATAACCAATCAGCCGGAAGAATATGTTATCAGGCTCTCCAGATCGATGCCCCTTGGAAAGAAGAGCACTTTGAAACCGATGAAGGGGTGTACAGTTACAATCAGTGATGATGAGGGAAATACCTACAGGGCACTTGAATCAAAAACTTCCGGTACATATCTGACCGATCCGGTATCTTTTCAAGGGATAGTGGGAAGGGAATACACCCTGCTTGTAAATACAAACAACGCATCTGCTAATCACTATTCATACAAGTCACTGCCAATGAAAATGGTCGCTGTACCCGAGATCGACAGCCTGTATAGCGAAAAAGTGGTTATAAAGGAAAAGGATGAGTTTTCAAGTGCCCAGGATGGAAGCCAGGTGTACCTTAATGCACTGGATCAATTGGGGATATGCAAATTCTACAGATGGGATTACACGGAAACATGGAAGTTCCGCCTCCCTTATTATGTACCGAACCATACATGCTGGATCACCAACAACTCAGTTGATATTCATATTAAGAATACTTCTGTCCTGGCTGAAGACAGGATATCGCACTTCCCGGTGAAATTCATTTCAAACGAAACTGACAGACTTTCTTTGAGATACACCATTCTTGTCAATCAGTATTCATTGAACGAGGATGAGTACATTTATTGGGAAAAACTGCAAAATATTTCTGAGGAAGTAGGAAGTCTTTATGACATAACTCCTTCATCGATCCCCGGCAATATTTTCTGCATTGAGGATCCCGCTGAACAGGTTCTTGGATATTTCAGCGTCTCAGCAAGTAGCTCCAAAAGGATCTATATTGATGATACCTTCAGAGGACTGGTGAACAACTATATTGGCTGTCCCTCAGATACTGTTTTCGGCCGTGGTGAAATACCCAATCTGAACACATCAGTCTGGGTGATCGAGGAACAGCTTTATGCAATGCCCCCTTACAGGATACTTACAGATAAGAAAGTTTGTGCAGATTGTACTACAAGAGGCACAACAACACAGCCTGACTTCTGGGTGGAAAAAGAATACCAGGAATAATGAAATATATGTCTATGTCAAAATACTTCAGACCTGCACTTTTTATCATGTTTAGCTTTCTGACTGTGGTGACTTCCGCGCAGGCCCGGCAGGATTTTCTTGATGTGCTGACAGGTAAATTCCGGAATTACTGCAATTCAGTTCCGTGGGAAGAGATATACATACATACTGACAGGCAGGAATACATAGCAGGTGAAGAAATGTGGTTCAGTGTCTATCTGATTGACAGGCAAAGCGGCAAACCATCGGGTGACAGCAGGATTGCATATTTTGAAATCCTGAATCCGGAAAACAGGCCTGTGGTTCAGAAAAGGATCAGCCTTGAGCAGGGTTATGGTCCGGGTCAGGTAGACTTGCCTGACACACTAAGCTCAGGAGTTTATACGATAAGAGCGTATACAAACTGGATGAAAAACTTTTTACCGGAGAACTGTTTCATCAGCAGGGTTGCTGTTCATAATGCCCTCAATAATAAAAGTTTTAGCCTGAATGGAAAAAATAAGACATCACTCTCAAAAACAGAGCCGGGAACAGGATCCGCAGGTTTGGCAGAACCCGGGCTTACTATCGGAATTGACAGGCGAAGTCAGGAGAATACCAGAATAATAGTCAATTCGACAAGGAATTTCCGTCTGGTCGAAGGAAGCAACTGCTACATATTTGTTCAGACGCATGGTGTTATCAATTTCAGACAGGTTGTCAGCCTTTCGGATGAGAGTACTGAGGTCAGCATTCCCGGGGATCTGCTGATCCCGGGTATAAATCAAATTACACTCTTCAGCGCTTCAGGAAAGCCTCTTATTGAGAAACTGATCTATACGCCATTTCCGGAAACCGGTTCTATGAATATTGAAGAGTCAGGAAATATTAAAACCAGGGAAAAGATCCCGGTCACAATACAAATCAAAGGAGATACATCATTGGCAGTAAGCTCAGGGAATTTAAGCATTTCGGTTGCTGCAGCAGGAAAAAGGAGCTTACCTGATATTGTTGATTATATGATCTTCGGATCCGAGTACGGAACTTTGCCCGATAAATTGATCAAATCATTGGCAAACGATGTTCCGGCAGATTCAATCGATATGGTTCTCTCAACAATGAAGAGTAGTTGGATTGACTGGAACAAAATCATTTCTGGTTATCAGCGGGTTTTAAAGTATAAGAAAGAGACTGGAAATCATTTTATTTACGGCCGGTTGTTAAACAAGGATACTCAAGTCCCCGATCCTGACCAGTACCTCTTCCTTTCCATGCCTGGGAGAAATGCAACATTCCGGTACGCAAAAACAGATAACAAGGGTGATTTTGTATTCACACTCCCCCTGGATCAAAAGTTCAGGGATCTGATTATCCAGCCAGAGAACGAAGAGAGGAATAATAATATTCAGATTGAATCCTCATACCCGGGTAAATATCCTGAAATTTCCGGGCTTGATGATATTCAGGCTGATGAGGCGGTTAAGAACACTTCAAGACTTGCTGTAAATTACCAGGTAATGAAGATCTACGGTTCAGAAGAAATTCCTGGAAAACTCCCCGAGGTTATTTTCACAGGCGGAACCCGAAGATTCTATGGTAAACCTGATATTGAACTGGTTATGGATGACTATATAAAACTTCCGGTAATGCAGGAAGTATTCTTTGAATTAATTCCCGGCGTTTTTATGAGGAAGAAAAAGGCGGAATACGAAATTACGATATCGGATCCTGTGGATAATAAAGTTTATGATAAGCCACCGGTTCTTTTTATTGACGGCGTGGTAATAAAAGATCCTGATTTAATAGCAAACCTCGATCCTGAGAAGGTTGAAAGGATCGATGCTATAAAAGCACGTTATTTTGTAGGGGACTATATGTTTTTAGGATTGGTGAATGTAATAACCAGGAAAGGTGATTTCAGCGATGTTTTGCTGCCTGATTTTGCAGTAAGACTTTTTTACCGGGTAACCGACCCTGTTGGTATATTCATTTCACCCGATTATAATTCACCGGAAAGAAAGCAAAGCCGTATTCCGGACTTCAGGAACACCCTCTTTTGGGATCCATCGGTAAAAACCGGTAAGGACTTATTAGCAGGAATCGTGTTCTGGACATCTGATTTCAGATCCGATTTTGATATATGTGTTCAGGGTTTTTCCCCGGATGGTACTCCGGTATCAATAAGTCAATCAATTAAAATTGAGTAGAATATGTCAGGTATCACAAGACGTAAGTTCATTCAGAGAGGAGTAATGGCATCCGGTGCGGCCCTGTTTACCTCTCCATATGAATTTTCAGCATTGGGCCATTCTGGCGCTGATCCAAAAAAGATCACAATTTCAAAGGTCAGCTCAAATTTTGAAAGGGAACCTTTGATTCGTCCTTTTGGATTCAAGGGGGGATATATGACGGAAATATGGCAGACAGTTACATACCTTGAAAGCATTTCAGGATTGCATTCTATAGGTCTCTGCACTCAGAGTGTCCTTTGGTCAGATGCAAATGTGTTTGTGGCCCATTCGGAAAGCGGAGGTAATGCGTTGATGTATGCAATGACTGAACGGGCAATGCAGATGCTTAAAGGGGAAAGCTATACCACACCTCTTGATATTCTGGATTTTCTTTACAATGAGATTTATGAGTACGGTAAAAAGATCACTGCAAATCCGGATCTGAGAAAAACATTTGCCCTGAATTCCCTTGTAGGGATTGATAATGCCCTCTGGCTGCTTTATGCCGCGGAAAATGGGATCACTGCATTTGATGATCTTATACCTTCAATTTATAAGCCAGCCCTGTCACATAAACATGACAAGGTTGCAGGCATCCCTCTTTTTGCCTATTCAGTGCCTGTTGATGAAATAAGGTCGGCTGTTGAACAGGGATACTTTTTTATGAAGATAAAGATCGGTCAGCCTGGCACACAGGAAGAAATGCTTGAAAAAGATAAAGCCAGGTTGACTGAGATTCACAAGACTATCGGGAATGTGAAAACTAATTACACCTCGAACGGAAAGCTTCCTTATTATTTCGATGCCAACGGACGGTATGAGGCCAAAGAGACATTACTGAGGCTGATCGATCATACAAAGGCAATAGGGGCCTTTGATCAGATAACAATTATAGAAGAACCTTTTCCTGAAGAGATGGAAATGGATGTCAGTGATATTCCAGTAAGACTAGCCTCGGATGAAAGTGCACATACTGTTGAAGATGCGGTTAAGCGGATAGAAATGGGATATACGGCAATAGCTCTGAAACCTATTGCCAAAACTCTTAGTATGAGCATGAAAATCGCTCAGGCAGCATATGATCGGAAAATCCCTTGTTTTTGTGCGGACCTTACGGTAAATCCTGTCCTTGTTGAATGGAATAAGAATTTCGCGGCGCGTCTCGCCCCGTTTCCCGGAATCGGAAACCTTGGTCTTGTTGAAAGCAACGGCCATCAGAATTACTTAAACTGGACTGCCATGAAGGGATACTATCCGAGAAAAGGGGCCCCCTGGGTCGATATCGAAAAGGGTGTTTATAATCTGAACAGTGCATACTACCGGACAGGTGGTGGAATATTTGATCCCATGCCTCATTATGAGGAGATGTTTAAATCAAAATAACCCTGAATCTGTTATTTATTATCTCAGGAGAGGCTTTTCAATTAGCTGAAGCGTAAACCTGCTTCCTTGTACAATATCATTATGATTGATTACCCAGTATGGATAAACCCCTCCGTTGCGGGTTATCGCTTTGATATATTTGTTCCCGGGTTTACTGCTCACGGAGCTGATCAGAAAATACTTTCCTCCCGGCAGAAAAATTTTTATTTCGTCAAAGGCAGGTGTGGTGATAACATATTGATTTGATGCAGGACATACCGGGTAAAAACCCATCATGGAAAACACGAGCCATGCTGACATCTGACCGGCATCTTCATTGCCACTTAATCCCCCGGGTCCGGTCCCATATTCCTCTTCAATTATAATCCTGACTTGCTCCTGAGTTCGGGAAGGTTCTCCTGCAAGAGCATAAAGATAAGGTATCTGGTGTCCGGGCTCATTACCATGCCAGTACTGACCCTCTTTAAAGAAGATTTCGAGTTTGTCAGTGAAGGCTTTTTCTCCACCCAGAACCTGTATTAATCCTGGTATATCGTGAGGAACATACCATGTATACTGGAAAGGAGTTCCCTCGCAGATATAGCTTGCTTTGTTATTTGGATCAAACGGCTCTATCCATGTTCCGTCGGCATATCTGCCTCTCGCAAAACCTTTCTGACTTTCAATAACATTGCGCCAGTTCTGCGATCTCTTCATAAGAATATCGTAATCAATTGTTTCCCCCAGGCCCTTGGCAACCTGTGCAATAGCGAAATCATCGAATGCATATTCAAGTGTTCTGGAAACCTGTTCCCTTTTATGAAAAGCATCCCAAACGCTGTCTTCAAGTGGGATATAGCCGTATTTGAGGTAGCTCTCAAGTGCCCTTCGTCCCCGGCCGTCAACATACTCCTCACGTGAGGGTTGCTCAAAAGCGTTTTTTCTCATGTAATGGTAAGCTTTCTCTAAATCAAAATCTTTTATGCCCTTTACATAAGCATCTGCTATCATTGCACTTAAGTGGTCGCCGATCATGGCTGCAGTATAGTTGTTCCATGCCGGAAAGATAGGCAGCCAGCCTCCCTGTTCAGCCTTTGCAACAAGTGACCTGACCATATGAAGTGTTCGCTCGGGATCGATAATCGTCAAGAGAGGATGAAGCGCACGGTAGGTATCCCACATTGAAAAATCATCGTAGTAATCGAAGCCCTCTGCTATCCTTGTAAGTGTATCCTGTGCGAATCCGGGATAGGTGCCTTCAAAATCGCTTACAATCCTGGGAAGCTGAAAGCAATGATACAAAGCGGTATAGAATTTAACAAGGTCATCAGTAGATCCACCTCCGGGCCTTATTTTTCCGAGCATCTTATTCCAGACTTCTTCGGTCTCCCTGCGGAGCTCTTCAAAATCCCGGCCAGGTAATTCCTTTTCAAGATTGTTACGGGCGGCCCCTGGACTGGTAAAGGAGGTACCGATACTTGCCACAACAACCTTTTCATTCCCGAAGCTAATAACCATCTGCTGCTGATCCGTCAATTGCTCCAGCAGTTTAAAAGGTTTGTCGAACCTTATTACGAAATGTCCGCTGAAACCAGCGGGCTTACCCCATCCCTGATATATCCGGTGAACAGGGTTGCGGACAATTATCTCGTTCTGTCCGGTGTTGACTATTATACTCCCTTCCTTTTCATCACTGTTTGCACGGATAAAAAGAAGAGAGCTGTTTTTTCCGGGGTAGGTGAAACGCATCATGCCCGATCTGACTGATCCGGTGAGTTCCGCCACAATGTTATAACTGTCGAGGGTAAGCCTGTAATAAGCCGGTGTAGCTGTCTCGTTCTTATGATTGAAGCGTGAAACAGGTCTTACTGTGAGTGTATCGGATCTTCCTGTTGAGAATGGCATAAGCGTTGCGCTGCCGTAATCCTGGGTACAACTTCCGCTCATCCAGTGACTGCCGCGGAAGCCGGTTATATACCGGTCGTTATAGTAATAGGGTGAAACACATTTATCTTCAGTTGTCCTTGTTTCCGGGGTCCATTGGGTCATGCCGAAGGGCCTCCCGACAGCAGGAAAGGTCTGCCCTCTCAGTTCCGATCCTGCTTCGCTGTGTCTCTTTGCGCTCACAGTAGTAGCTGGGGCCGTCCCGATAAGGGTGTTTACAAAGCTTTCGGGATTTTGTGCGCCCAGACCCAGGGATAAAGCAAGAAAAAGGGTTGTAAGTGATAGACGTGTAGTCATGTTATTGAAATGATCTGGGCCCTGACATTTTCCGGTTCGAAGACTTTTTTCCAATCTTCCCTGATGAATTCCTTCAGTCCTCTCTGCAGAGCTTTGTTGGCCGCATCAGAGAAAACTGCTCCCGGAAGCTCATTGAAAAGAACTGCCATCTGTATACGCAGGTGGCCAAGCAGGAAATCCCTCGCAGCCTCAGGAGGGACGCCTCGTTTTATTACCTCATCAAGGCCCTGCCTTATCACATAAACACATGTAGAGGCAAGTGTCTCGACCAGTGCAGGTTCAAGCAATCCCATCTGTTCAACACTTATTCTGTGAGCCCTCCAGACCGGAGCATAAAAAGTACAGGCAAGCGCTTCTCCCTTCCTGTAGTCTTCTTCTGACCCTTTCATTAGTGAACATACTATGGCCTGCCTGGCAAGAATGCCTCCAAAATGGTCCTTCATCTTTTCCTGCTCCGGTTCCCAGTTAAAAATTGAGGGGTGACAAGGGTGGGTAATAAAATATGAGATATCTATCCGCTCGTACAATTTGCCTGCAAGCGCTGCTGCCGGATCGAGTGTTACAACAAGAGCTCCTTCTTTCATGGCAGGAATGATTCCGGCTGAGACTTTTTCAAGGGCTACGTCGGGAACCGCAAGGATAACAACATCAGATTCAGGTATGCACAATCCCGGATCTGAAACCCTGACGCCCTTTTCTTCAAGCCGGGCTATACCAGCCGGGTTAACTTCATGATACGACATTATATACCCTGAATCCTTAAGATTGTGGGTAAGGCGGAGCCCCATTTTTCCTCCTGCCCCAAATAATGCAACTTTCAACATATTCTTCGACTTTAATGATTTAAACAAAATCCTTGATTATGACATTTTTCCCGCTATTAGCCGATTCATAAGCGGCCCACACCAGCCTGACAGTTTCAAAATTATCTTCTGCACCAGTTTCTGCTTTTCTGTTATCAAGCAGATCCTGAAGTATATCGTTGTTACATGCAACAATGCCCGGAGGTTCGGGTTCAAGCCTTTCTGTCTGCCAGCTGTATTTTTGCATGGTCATCTTTTCATAGGTTGTCTTATCGCCAGATGTAATTGCAAAATTATAACCGGGATCGAGTCTTATACTGCCTTTTTCTCCTTCCACAATAAGGAGTACCTGTGGAAAGACCTCTTTCTCAAGTGGGGAGCTGAAGGAAATCTGCTGAATGCAGACCGTCCCGTTTTTCATTCTCAGCATGGAAGTAGCCACATCCTCCCCTTTAATTTTCGGATTGATCGTTTGTATCTGTGTAAAAATTGTTTCAGCTTCACCAAAAAGGTATCTCAAAACATCAAACTGATGTGACCCCTGATCAGTAAGAGCAAACTGTTTAAGCGTAGCCAGGAAAGGTTGTGTTTCAAACAGTGGGAAAGCTGTGTTCCATAATGAATTGCAGCGAAATGGCTTTCCTATCACGCCTGAATCGATAATTTGTTTCACCCTCCTTATCTGGGGCTGCCATCTGTAATTTTCGTGCACAAAGAATCTGACACCTGCCTCACGGGTAACTTGCATCATTTTCTTCGCGATTGCGAAGGAGGGAGCCATTGGTTTCTGACAGATAACATGCTTCCTGTATTTTGCAGCCAGTTCAACAAACTTTGGATGTGTATCCACATCAGTGATAATATCAACGAAATCAAGTTCTTCTTTTTCCATCATCTCTTCAGCATCATCGTAGGTATGAGGAATATCAAAACGTCGGGCCAGGTCATCGGCTTTCGATTTTGTACGGTTATAAAGAGCCACGCATTCAGCCCCGTGGAGTTCCTTCCAGCCACCCAGCTGGAACTGCGACCAGAATCCGCAGCCAAGAACAGCAAATTTCATTTTCTGCATATTAATGGTTTAAGATAATCTATACTCTCTTCAGCCCATTTGGCTTCTTTTTTTATGGTTGCTTCAATTTCCGGCTCAGGAGGAGTCCATAATTCAAGTATAGCACTACGACAACGTTCGTTCTGTGAAGTTCTGAGCAGGAGTTCCGGAATATTGAGCATTCCCTTGCCGGCAGGGACACCCTCAATTATTATTCCCATCTTATGTGGGACTCTGCGGATCGTAAAGTCCTTTATATGAAGGTTTATTGTATATGGAATAAGGATATCATAAACTGTTTCAAACCCTTCTCCTGCGCCCATGGAGTTTACTGAATCCAGGCATATGCCAACCCAATCGCTTCCTGCAGAAATTATTATGTCTTCAAATTCCCTTGCTTTCAGCCTGTCGTGGTTTTCAATTGCAAGGCGGATCTTTCTTGAGCGGAATTCCGGAAGCAGATCCTTTACAATTCCTTTAATATCCGGAACAGAAGGTTCATAGCCGGCTGCATCTATGACCATCCTGAGAATTGGCGACCTTAATATCCCGGCTGCATGCAGGCATTTCATTGTATGTTCCGGTGTGAGGCCTCTTCCTCCCATCTCAATAGCTATCCCGTTTCCGGTTGAATAATCGGCCAGTAACATTAGTTCATCTTCTGTAAGCTTTTCAACCGGGAGGTTATCTGCAATCTGAGCCAGGCTGATTCCATATGAAATTGCTTTATCAATCAATCCGCGGACCGGCATAGGATTCACGGGTTCCGACCCCGGTACTCCGATGGCCCATGTGAAAGTGAAAGATGATATTCCCAGACGCATTTTCACTGTTTTTTTGATCCAGGAGGCGGATATTTTTTTGAAGAATCATCGAGGACCAGGATCCAGTCAAGGTTTTCGCCAGGGGTGGGGGGGATAAAAGTCTGAGTGCCTGTATTGGCATATTTGGCTATCATAGTAGCCTCACCGTTCCTGGGATTGAACCACCAGGCAACCACCTCTTTCCCTTTTATCGCATCCATGCGAACAGAAAACTTCCTGCCGATAGGTGCATAAATCATCGCATAAGTCCCGTCCTGGTCGCGGGTTGCGACAAACCTGTAGGAACCTGATCCCGGAACTGCCGAAGCAACATTATCTGTAACTATGATTGTGCTGTCGGGTATTCGTGCAAGGAAAGGTCTTGATTCCATAAGCAGTCTCCCGTACATCATTTGTCCGGCACCTGGTTGGTCAATTGCTTCATACCATGGCATCAGCGGCCTGTTGATGGGGGATCTTGAAGGAGTCCACATCTGCCATACGGAATGATGCCCGTATGTATGACCGAATGCGCCGGTGAAAAGATCCCAGTAGAGCGGCCGGCGTACATCAGCAGCTGTCGAATGGCTGTTGGCGTCGGGATTGAAATTGATAGGATGATCCTCATATACAGGTTCTCCGTCAATCACCGGCTTGGCTGGTTCCAGCCTGTAATCATCGTAAGTTGCCGAATAGCGTTCGGTGAAACTCAGGCTGTGTCCGTTCTGCCTCATGTTGAAATCGAGCCATGATTCATTGTGGAAATACCGGGAAGAGCCTGAACCGCCGGTGGGGTGAAAGGTTATAAGATGCGCTCCTCCGTCGCCTTCCCTCAGGCCTTCGGCCATTGCGACAACGGTCTTCCGCTGCAGATCATTTTCCACAGGCCTGTCTCCGCCAGCTATCCAGATGATATTGGTGTGATTACGGTATCTTTCGCCAAGGAATTTACCCCAGGCTCTGGCGTTTTCAGGGTTGAATATTTCAGGTCCGACTCCCCACTTTTTATTCCACTTGTCGCCCCAGGTTGGCAGCAGACCTATGAAAATGCCTTTTTCAGCGGCATTTTTTAAAACCCAGTCGACATGGGCAAAATAGGCTTCATTCGGCTTTAGGGGATCATTGCCGATCAGGGGCTTATTGCCTTCCATGTTGGGAGTATTCAGGCCGTCAACCTCAGCCAGTACAACAGCCTGGATGGCTGTGAATCCTTTCGACCGGCGGTTCTCGAGATATTTTTCGGTATCCTCCTTATTGAGCCTGTGTAACAGTTCCCATCCGGTGTCGCCGAGGTAGAAGAACGGGGTCCCGTCCTCAAAAACGAGGAATCTGTTGTTGTCCGAAACTTTAAGCCTGCCATGCGACAGGTCGACTGACTGGCCTTTCCACTGACCTGTCTGCGGCGATGCCGGTAAACTTAACACCAGAAGACTTAATGCCAGAATAGTTCTGATAATCATTTTGTATTGTTTTAGAGTAATTTCAGGCCAATTTCGACCAGACGATCATGATAAGTCCTATCAGGTAGCAGACAAACATGAATGTCAGCAACTTATTGGTGCCGTGTGGAGCACCTTTGAATTCCTTCCAGACGAAGATTCCCCATAAGGCCGCAATGACGGGTGCCCCATTGCTCAGACCGTATGAGATTGCAGGACTTGCTGCGCCGACCGACATAAAGCTTACCGAGTTGCCAAGGCACCAGATCGCCCCGCCAAATAATCCAAGCAAGTGGGCTCGTTTTGTTCCTTTCGTCCATTCCGAAATTCTGACCGGTCTTCCTTCAACGGGTTTTGCCATGAAGATGGGGTTTACAATAATTGTGCTGAGCATGGCTCCGAGCGAGAAGAACACTACGGCAGTGTATGAACTTATTTTTCCATCGTCGGCCGGGGAAAAATCGGTTGCCAGGGATGATGCAACAAACCTGTAAAAGAAGGCGATGCACAATCCTGCAAGAAGAGCAAGAATAATTCCCTTGGCCGGGGGCTTGTTCTGATTGCTGGCGAGTTTTCGGTACGATTGCATGCTGAGCAGAATAGCAATGATTATCACTGCCGAGCCGCCGAACAGCAACCATGGATTTCCTTCGGGTTTCCCCATGTAGTTAATGAAGATACCCAGGATCCACCCGAGTCCGCCTCCGATCGGAAAGGCCACCGACATTCCTGCGATCGAGATTGAGGCTACAAGGAGCAGGGTTCCAATGTTCCAGATGAACCCTCCGAGAGCGGATGAAAGGAGATTCCTTGCATCAGCCTGGGCCAGATCAGGAATAAAACTGCGGCCCTGGCTGCCAAAGCTTCCGAATGTGAAAGCCATCAGGAGAGCAAAAAGAAATATCCCGATAGTGTAATCCCAGTAAAAGAGCTCAAATCTCCATTCCTTTCCGATAAGGTTCTGGGTGTTCTGCCATGATCCCCAGCAGACCATGGCAACGAAGCAAAGAAATACTGCCAGTGCGTAATTTTGAACAAGTACCATAAGCAAACAGGATTAAGATTTATTAAATATAATCATTTCAATGTTTTCTCCATCCCTCGATAAAATTTATTGAGTACGGGTCAAGTTCATAAGTACTATCAGACCTGACAACCCGTTCATTTTCAATTCCACTCCACCGGGGATCTGAAGCAGCATTCCCAAAACTATCACTGTTAAGTGTTCTGATCCGGAACATTCCGGAACAGCATTCAAAATTCATTAACTGTGCGGTCGCGGAGAAGTTTACCAGAATTATCCTGACCTGCTTTCCGTCGGTCAATGCCAGACTTTCGATTGTCAAAGGCCTTGAGCTAACACTTCTTATAATGCTCATTGACTTGTTGGCAAGAAGGAATTTAAACACATGGTAGGCAGGGAAAATCATACCTTTAATTGCCGGGAAATAGAATGGCCATTGCGAATCATAATCACCCTGAATGATGCCACGCTCCCCGACAGTCTCATAATAAGTGATGCTGTCAATGTCTGCTTCACATAATACCTTAAGGCTTCCAGCGGTCCAGCAGGCACCAAAAAGCGACATCTGACGGCTGTCGACTTGCGGTGGAATTCCCTGACCGGCCTGGGTCATCTCCACGAAGGTTTTATTGGCATTAAACCTCCTTTGTATGGTTACGGGCGATATTATTATTTCTGCGTTACCTGAAAACTTCTTGGCACTCGATACTGAGTATTCCTGAGCTTTCAGGTTTTCAACAAGAGTATAATTGTCTGAAAGATGTTCCTGGGGATGAATTGAATAGCATACGTTGTCGGATCCTGTTTCTCCTGGTTTCTTCCTGTTTAACTGGGCAAAGTTCGCGTTTGTTCCTGTCACAATCCTGACTTCAGTATCGGTCTCTCTCAGTAGGGGGATTAACTCCCGGGCTAATTTATCAGGAGTTGTTGGTTGCGATTTATGGAACAGCAGTATATATGAAACATATGGATTTTTTTTTGTATACCACTTAATAAAATCTTTTATCTGATGGCCGTAATTGTCATCAAAGAATAGTGCCAGCTCCAACTGATAACCAAGGTCCGAAGATTCACCTGCTGCCTTCCCCGCTATTGTTATCCAATTGTCGTTATAAAGATGCAGGTCGACTCTGTAATGGTCAAAGCGGACTGCTCTTATTATTTTTGACTCGTTTTTGGTTACCGGAGATGATCGGACAGACCGGCAGATCCCTATTGATGGGATCCTGAAAGTCTCTTCCGGGTATAATTTGATTGTGGTTTTATCATCCTGCCCTGTTTCAGTTTCAAAATGACCTTCGGCCCTGAATATTACTTTCTGGTGTATCCGTGTATTCTTTTCAACTGTTACCGGGTACGGAAGTGAAAGCGGAGTCGAATAGGTCTTAAAAGATGAATCTGTCCAGTTTCTCTGGTCTTCCGTTTCGAAGATATCCCCTTCGAAATCAATCCGGCATTTGATTCTGTCTGCCAGCCATGTCATTGACCGAATGTCCCTGAAAACCGGGTCCGGACTTATATCCTCAGGAAAAAATGTTCCTTCCGATGAGCCGTCGGTATGTTCAATAGTGCAATTTCTTCCGGCACAGGTCTTAACAGGGTGTAGCACGCAAAAGCCTATTCGGTTTTTCTCAAACTTATCCAGAGCTTCTCCTTCCATTGATATTATGATGCTGTTATCCTGCTTACCCTCAATTGAATATTCAGCTGAAAAGTTAATTTCGGGAGACTTGTAATGGAACTTTAAAGTGATTGAAAAGGATTCTTCCTGAATCCTGATCTTTTCGTCCCTGATCACCGGAGTTAAAGTAAGCCACTCCCTGTCTCGCACTGCAGCGTAAATCATCCTTATCAGCTCATTTTTTCCTGTTGATATATATCTCAGGGTGCCATTGCTGTATAACATTTTCAGCTTTCCGGCTTTAAGTGATACTATGGAACTCATTTCTTCTGATGTCCCGGTTTGCTTTATTCTTTCCGGCAGTGCATCGGCAAATTCTTTTATAGAATGTC
>DAIUKI010000016.1:0-17162 GCA_036848255.1 Bacteroidales bacterium
ATTAAGTATGAATTTCTCAACAGAGCGATTAGTCCGTTTTACTCTTCCGTGTATCACTTCAAAAATCTTAAGAACATAATCGCTAGGCTTGGGAAATGCGTGAATAATGTAAACAAATCCTGGAATTGTGTAAAGGTTCTCAGTTTAAAGGATTACACCTTTGTATAAAAGGAATACGCTGGTTTACATTCATCACCTTAGTACAATAGTAAAGGATAATAAAATTCTGAATCCCGGGTCTATGCAAAAATCACTTTTGAAGTTCTGAATTGACCGGTTAATACCCCTGGGCAAAACCTT
This sequence comes from Bacteroidales bacterium, assembly GCA_036848255.1. Lineage (GTDB taxonomy): Bacteria > Bacteroidota > Bacteroidia > Bacteroidales > VadinHA17 > LD21. Next base: position 301 of record DAIUKI010000016.1, read on the forward strand.
TCTCCCGAATTTAAAAATAAGATTATAGGATTCAAATTAAAACTTACAATAATGAAAAACATAATTTTATTTATAGTCTCATTCCTTATTTCGGTTTTAAGTTTCTCACAAGCAGAAAACAAAGTGCAATCTGATAGTTTTTCTTTAACACCTGCAACAAAGTCGGTAAGAAATTATTGCAAAGTTATCGGGTGGAAAGGTAAGATACCAAAAGCACCCGAAGGTTTTGTTGTAGAAAAATTCGCAGACGGATTTGAAAATCCACGTTGGATGTATGTTACTCCAAACGGCGATGTCCTTGTTGCAGAAAGCAATTCAAACCACTCTTTGATTAAAAAAGTGGGTGGTACTATTTTAGGTGCTTCCAGATCCAATAATTTACGTCATAGTGCTGACCGGATTACCCTTTTACGCGATTCAGATAAAGATGGAATCCCTGAACAAAAAGAAACTTTCCTTACCGGTTTAAATCAGCCTTTTGGAATGTTAGTGACAGGCAAATGGTTATACGTCGGAAATACAAATGCCCTGGTTCGTTATCCTTATAGTGCCGGCCAGACAAAAATAACTGATCAATCCGAAAAAATTGTGGACCTTCCTGCCGGTAAACATAATACTCATTGGGCAAGGAATATTATTACGAATTCCGATAGTTCTAAAATTTATATCGCTGTTGGTTCAGGCAGCAATGTCGCAGAAAAAGGAATTGCCAACGAATTATTACGTGCAAATATTCTTGAAATAAATATTGATGGGTCGGATTTAAAAATATATGCTTCGGGATTAAGAAACCCGGCAGGTATGGGCTGGGCTCCAGGCACCAAAACACTTTGGACAGTTGTAAACGAACGTGATGGATTGGGAGATGAACTTGTTCCTGATTATATTACAAGTGTCAGGCAAGGGGGATTTTATGGATGGCCTTATACCTATTTTGGCCAAAAGGAAGATTTACGGGTGAAAGAGACAAAGCCTGTACTCGTAAAGCAAACCATTGTACCAGATGTTACCCTTGGTTCCCACACTGCATCACTTGGCCTGGCTTTTTACACTGATAATTCTTTTCCTGAAAAATATCAGGGTGGTGTTTTTATCGCTCAGCATGGTTCATGGAATCGCTCAGAATTAACCGGATATAAAGTAATTTTTATTCCTTTCACTAACGGTAAACCCTCAGGGAATCAGGAAGATTTTTTAACCGGATTTATCGCGAATCTTGAAAAAAATGAAGTTCATGGCAGACCAGTCGGAATAATTGTAATTCCCGATGGTTCACTATTAGTTACCGATGATATTTCAAACATAATATGGAGGGTACGTGCAGTTAAATAACGCAAACTCCAGCATGATAGAGTTGGATCGTGGTTCAAGATTCCGCATAAGTGGAACATATTTTTTGTCAAAAATAAGTACCTTTGCAGATTGAAAATAAAAGGGCATTGAAGAAACTCGATATATTTGTTTTAAAATCCTTTATCGGTCCCCTTGTACTCACATTCTTCATCGTGCTTATTATCCTTATTCTTCAATTCCTGTGGATGTATGTCGATGAACTTGCCGGTAAGGGACTGGAGCTGGGTATTGTGGCTGAGCTGCTGTTTCAGTTCTCACTGACTTTTGTACCAATGGCCCTCCCCCTGGCCATACTGCTGGCATCCCTGATGACCTTCGGTAACATGGGGGAATACAGCGAACTCACCGCCCTTAAATCTTCCGGAATTCCGCTTGGAAGGATTATGAGGCCGCTGGTAATACTTATTTCCTTTATTTGCATTATCTCTTTTTTCTTTTCAAATAATGTGCTTCCCTACTCAAACAGGCAGGCAAGAACACTTCTTCAGGATATCCGCAGGAAACGCCCCGACATAAACCTTCAGTCAGGCACCTTCAACAACGATATTGACGGCTTCAGTATAAAAATCACTTCAAAGGACCCTGTCACAAACCGTCTCGATAAAGTATATATCTATGACCATCGCAGAAACAAGGGAAACAGCGATGTCATTTATGCCGACTCCGGATTTATGAAGGTAACTCCGGATGAAACTGCTATGTCGATGGTGCTCTATAATGGTTTTGCATACAGTGAAATGCCGGAAAGGGAACCGGGTGGAGAGGAAAAGAAATATCCCTTCAGGAAAGATGTCTTCAGGGAGCAGACACTTGTGGTTTCGCTTTCAGGATTCGATCTTGAGCGGACCGAAATAGATCTTTTCAAGAATAATTCCGCAATGAAGAACATTTCACAGCTGACCCATGATATTGATTCACTTAACAAGAGATATACAAAAAGGGTGAATGAAAATTACAAGGAATTCTCCACATCATTGTTGTATAATGAAAGGAACTTCAATGCAGAAAACAGCAATAGTCAGGATGAAATACCAGCGCGTGTCATTCCTGTTTTTAACACGAAAATCCTATATGATTCCCTGATTGTGATTGAAAAGAAAACGGCGATATCCAGATCAATAGCAAACATTAAGGCTGCAAGCAACTTCCTGACCACACAGAGTGAAACTCTCCATAATGATCTTAAATTCATTAAGCGTTACGAAGTTAATTGGAACAAAAAATTCACTCTATCTGTAGCCTGTCTGGTTTTCTTCCTTATCGGAGCCCCGCTTGGGGCAATTATAAGGAAAGGTGGATTGGGTACACCGGCTGTAATTTCAATACTATTTTTTGTGATCTGGTATGTTATATCCCTTTCGGGGGAGAAGCTTGTTGAAGAAAATCTTGTGAGCACAACAGCCGGAATGTGGGCATCGACATACATACTGCTGCCCGTTGGCATGTTCCTCACTTATAAGGCTTCTACCGATTCCGTTATTATGAACATTGACACTTATCTGGCATTCTTCAAAAAGATAAAGGATTACCTGTACAGGAAATTTATTATCGGGACAAGGCGTAATCCTGCTTTTGAAGAACAATAACACTGACATATATGGAAATCAGGCTCAACACTATTGAAGAGGCAATAGAAGATATCAGGAAAGGGAAACTTCTTATCGTTGTGGATGATGAGGACAGGGAGAATGAAGGTGATTTCATCTGTTCAGCTGAACTGATAACCCCGGAATTAGTAAATTTTATGGCCCTGCATGGCCGCGGACTTATATGTGCTGCCCTCCCCGAGGACAGGTGCGAAGAACTTGAGCTGGATATGATGGTTGGAGTTAATACATCGCTCCATGAAACTCAGTTCACTGTGTCGGTCGATCTTCTCGGATCTGAGACAACTACCGGTGTATCAGCCAAAGACAGAGCGCTTACTATAAAAGCTCTGGTTGATCCTGCCACCAGACCTTCTGACCTGGGCCGGCCCGGTCATATATTTCCGCTTAAGGCAAAAATGAAGGGAGTTCTCAGGAGAGCAGGTCATACCGAAGCAGTTGTCGATCTTACACGTCTGGCCGGATTGCATCCCGGTGGAGCCCTTGTTGAAATAATGAATGATGACGGAACGATGGCCCGTCTGCCGGATCTCGAGAAATTAAGACAGAAATTTGAAATTAAAATAATTGCAATAAGGGATCTTATAACCTTTACCCTTGAAAGAGATACTATAATTGAAAAGGGAGAGACTGTGAAACTGCCTACTGAACATGGTGAATTCGAATTTATCCCTTTCCGCCAGTTAAGCAACGGACTGGAACACGCGGCACTAGTCAAGGGAAAATGGACAAGAGAAGAACCTGTTCTTGTAAGGTTGCATTCATCATGCTTTACCGGAGATATTTTCGGGTCGCTGCGATGCGACTGCGGCAACCAGCTTCACAAAGCCATGGAGATGGTCGAAGTGGAAGGGAAGGGAGTTGTTATTTATCTAAGTCAGGAAGGACGGGGTATCGGGCTTTTCAACAAAATAAAGGCATACAAGCTTCAGGATGAAGGAATGGACACCGTTCAGGCCAACCTTAAGCTCGGTTTCGGAGAGGATGAAAGGGATTATGGGGTTGGGGCCAGCATCATGAGGGAACTGGGGCTTGGGAAGGTGAGACTCATTTCAAATAATCCGGTCAAAAGGGCCGGACTTGAGGGTTATGGTATCAGGATCGTCGAAACTGTCCCGCTTGAGATCCCTTCAAATCCATATAATGAATTCTATCTCAAGACCAAGGCTGATAAAATGGGGCATAATCTCACATGCTACAAGCACATTGTGAAGGATTGATTTTTTTCGTAGATTTGTGTGTTAAAAGGTCTGTTACAATCTATGAAAAGTCTCAGGGTAGTGTTTATGGGCACACCCGAATTTGCCGTGGCGCCTCTTGGCTCACTGCTGATGAACGGGTATAACGTTGTCACTGTTGTCACATCTCCCGATAAGCCTGCCGGAAGAGGAAGAACTGTAACAAAATCAGCCGTAAAGCGTTTCGCTGAATCAAGCTATCTTCCTCTCCTCCAGCCCGAAAATTTAAAAAATCCCGTATTTCTCGAACGGCTCAGGCGGCTTAATCCGGATATATTTGTTGTGGTGGCTTTCAGAATGCTTCCGGAGGATGTATGGAAAATCCCTCCAAAAGGCACAATTAACCTTCATGCGTCTCTCCTGCCGCAATACCGGGGTGCAGCACCTGTCAATCATGTAATTATAAACGGCGAAACTACGACAGGTGTAACGACATTCTTTATTGATGATAAAATTGACAACGGAAATATACTCCTGAGACAGGAGGTTCCGGTTTTCCCATTTGAGAATGCCGGCGATCTCCATAACAAGCTTATGAAACACGGTGCAAGGTTGGTAATAAAGACCCTTGAAGGAATAGCCGGCAATTTTATCATACCAAAAAACCAATCTGAATTTATGATGCCGGGGGAAATCCTTAAGACGGCACCAAAGATTTTTCCTGATTCCTGCATTATAAACTGGGAAAAATATCCCCGGATTATCCACAATTTTATACGGGGACTTTCACCTTCACCCTGTGCACGATCATCTTTCAGTAACGGGAACAGGACGATCACATATAAAATTTTTGAAAGCCAGCCTGAAACGGAAAATCATCTGCTTCAGCCGGGACAGGTGGTCTCGGATGGGAAGAGTTTCTTAAAAATTGCCTGCACCGGCGGTTTTATAAGAGTACTAAATCTTCAGGCCGAAGGAAAGAAAAGGCTTGGCACCGAAGAATTCCTGAGAGGATTTAAGATAGACGAGTACTCGGTTCCTATTAATTGACTTAAGGTACTGGTTACTAGTTACTGGGTACTGGTTACTTGGTCCTGTGTCCTGGATAACCTAGGAACTAGCAACAAGCAACCAGCACCCAGGATATTTTTCAATTGGCAGGTTTTATTTCCTGAAGCCAGATCTTTTGTCCCGGAACAGGCTCATCTCCTTCCGCCATTCTGTTCATCTCAAGAAGGCTTTTCAATTTAATTCCGTATTTCTGTGATATTGCATGCATTGTCTCTCCGGTACCAACTGTGTGAAATTCCAAACCGTTTTCAGCCCGTTCTCTTTTAGGTTCCAAATATAGTAACTGACCGGCAACCGGAGTAAAATTTTCCTTCAGGTCATTATATCTTGCAAGCTCCCATTTCAGCAGATCAAAATCTTTCTCGAGCTTCTCCCTTGCTTCGCCATCTTTTACGACGATATACTGGATCCTGTTATTTTCCATAATCCGGGGGACCTTTGCCATCACATCCCCAAATGTGATCGTTTCCTGTTGAACTTTGACAGTTTCGCCGGTTCCTGTTTTCGTCTCCACCGGGATCACCTCACCGTGAACCTTGTCCTGAGCATTATCCTGAATCTTATCCGGTAACTTTTCCTGAACCTGTACCCGGGATGCAGAAGTAGAGGCTGTAAAGCCCTTGTCAAAATCGTACAGTTTATTTTCTTCTATTTTCCTTATAAGCAAATTTGCATAGTCAGGATTTGTGGCGTAACCTGCTTTCCTGAGTCCCCGTGCCCATGCTTTATAGTCCATTGGATCAAGATCAAAAAGGTAACGGTAACGGGAGCCTGTCTTCAGAAAGTCGGAATGATCATAGAATGAATCTTCTGGTCTTCTGTATTTCCTGAAGCAATCGTTCCGCCGGTCATCATGCTTTCTCATTGTCTGACCGTTCCATCCATTATGGCATTTTATTCCGAAATGGTTATTCCCGATCCTGGCGAGCGAACTCCGGCCGTAATCGGATTCCAGCATTCCCTGGGCAAGTGTTATGCTTGCCGGAACACCTGTCCTCATCATTTCACTTATTGCCAGATGCTTGTATTTGCTTACATAATTAGCCGCAGAACCGCTTACAGCCGAAGATGTCACCAGGGGTTTGGAAACCCTGCATGAGTTGAAACCGGCCAAAATGAATATCAAAATAAAGTAACTTACATTCCTCCCCACTGTTTTTTCATTTCATGCAAAAATAGAAAAAAAGAAAGTAATTTTGTTAACTTTGTAATCCAAACATTATAAGAGAGTTATGCCGATAACCAAAAATATCTCATTTTCTTACAGGGAATATGAAGGTTCCGAAGAGCTGGAAAAAGAAGATCAGGAACTTATTATTGCAGCAAAAGAGTCCGCCAAAATGGCGTATGCTCCATACTCGATGTTCATGGTTGGGGCAGCACTTAGACTTGAATCAGGAAGGATTGTTCATGGGTCGAATGTTGAAAACGCAGCATTTCCATCAGGCATTTGTGCAGAAAGGACCGCAATTGCAGGGGCTGTCTCTAATTTTCCCCATGATAAACCAGTCGCCATTGCCATAGCAGCTATGAACGGGGATGGATTTACGGTTGAACCTGTTTCACCATGCGGGAATTGCCGCCAGGTAATTGCTGAAGAGGAAGCAAAGTCGGGGAAACAGATAAGGATAATTCTGACAGGTACAACCAGGATCCGGGTGATAAAAAGCATCGGCCACCTCCTGCCACTGCAGTTCAGCGGAAAAAGTCTCAGGGCAGATCATCCCTGATTATCAGCTGAAATCCTGCCCCATGAATGTTCTTGATATTCAGCCGGGGATCCTCGGAAAGAAACTTCCTCAGCTTGGTGATATAAACATCCATACTTCTTGCAGTAAAGTAGTCATCTGCACCCCATATCTTTTTAAGCGCCATCTCCCTGCTGATCAATTCATTTGGATTAACAGCAAGAAGTTCGAGCAATTGAGCCTCCTTTGGTGATAACTTCTTTTCATCATTTCCGTCGGAAAGAGTCCTGAGCCTGGCATTGAAAATGAATTTGCCAATTTCGAAAACATCTTTTGTCCCGGCCTGAAAATCCCGTCTTGAAAGGATAGCTCTTATTTTTGCCAGAAGGATCTCTGTATCAAACGGCTTTGTAACATAATCATCTCCCCCGGAACCGTACCCTTTAAGAACATCCTCCTTAAGTTTCTTGGCAGTAAGGAAAATTATCGGAACAAGGGTGTTGATCTTTCTTATCTCACCGGCAATAGTAAATCCATCCACATGCGGAAGCATAACATCGAGGATGCAGATGTCAAAGGCACCCTTCCTGAAATGCTCGACGGCATATTTCCCATCATCGACCCAGTCAACCTGAAAGTCGTTCAGTTCCAGGTATGATTTAAGCACTGATCCGAAACTCAGATCATCTTCAACCAGAAAAATTTTTGCGGATTTCATATTGTTTTCAGTTTTCCCAGCTGAAAGGCAGGAAAATATCGAATCTGCTTCCTTTGCCCGGCTCACTGGTAACGGTTACATTGCCCTTGTGGGCATCAATAATTGCCCTGACATAATTAAGGCCAAGCCCGAATCCCTTCACATCATGCACATTCCCGCTGCTCTGCCTGTAGAACCTTTCAAAAATCTTGCTCTGCACACTTTTAGTCATTCCGATTCCATTGTCTCCTACGGATAAAATTAATCCTTTTTCATTATTCTTTGTCTCAATGGTGATTGCCGGAGCCTCCGGAGAATATTTAATTGCATTATCAAGCAGGTTGTTGACGAGATTTGTAAGATGCTCAGAGTCGCCATAAATCACAGTCTCAGGGGCCCTCAGGTGCTGAGTGATCGTGCCATTTCGCTGATGCACCTGGATCTCAATTGTTTCAACTGCTCTCTCTATGATCGAATGCATTGAAACATTTTCAAACCTGAAATCAATTTCTTTTTTATCAAGAGAAGCTATCTGAAGAATAGTCTCAACTTTCTTGTTCATCCTGCTGTTCTCCTTCTTGATCATACCAATGAAATGCTTTATGCTTGCTTCATCATTTATTACCTTGGGATTAGTTATTGTATCTGCTGCAAGGGATATAGTTGCAATAGGCGTCTTGAATTCATGTGTCATATTATTAAGAAAATCGGACTTCATTTCAGATATCTTTTTCTGCCTTATAATAAAGTAAAGACTCATGGCAAAGGTGGCCAGGATTATGATTGAAAAGAGTAATGATCCGCCAAGGAGCCAGCCCATCGATCCAAGGACATAGTTTGCCCGGTCAGGGAAGATAACCGATAATATAAGGTTCTGCTGGATCATGTTGTCAGGAAATAACTGAACCATATAATTACTTTTCAGGAAATCGTTTTTACCCGATTTTTTAAAAGCTCCATCCTGTACTTTTCCGTCTTTTATTACAGCAAATTCAAACGGAGTCTCAATTCTCGAGAAATGAAATGACCGTGTAAGTGCAAATTTAACCTCATTATAATCAAGGTCCATTGTCTTTTCCCACTGATAAACCTCTGCTATCATTTGATCGCTCATGTTTTGAAACTCGCTTGCCCTTTTTCTGACACGGTCAATAAAATCCCTGCGATTGACAGGGGCCGAACCCTGTCCGGAATTTGTCAGCTGATCGTTCCCTGATATCATCAGATCACCCCGTTTCTCAGGAAATGTAAGAGTTTCCGATGTGGAATCTGCATAGAATGTTGTATCTTTTCTTGTTATAACAGGTTCGTTCATCCTTATATTTCCGGTCGAATCGACTGTACCTGTAACCGATTGGCTGGTTACACTGTAGTTGAAGTTCTTTCCGTCGGTTGATGAATAGCTTCCGATCCTTAAATATGAAGAGACATCACTTCCTTCTGAATCAGCTGAAATTGGGGAATCAAAGAAAAAATTCATCTTACGGTTTGACTCAATAGCGTCCGCTGCATCATTAAGACTGGCAAAAACCGCCCTGTTGAAAATATCATTCCTGATATTCAGTGCATTCCTGATCCAGACCAGCTGTACCCAGATAATGCCGGTGATTGACAGAAGCATCATTAAAATCAAACCGATGAACTTACTCTTGCTCATGGCGCAAATTTAAGTTTTTACACTGTTTCACACACATGATTTAACTTTTCCTTAACTCTTATTAATCTGAGTTTAACCCGGTTTGGATCAAGGTAAAGTCCTTTTGATGGAATCCGGAAATTCCGGCTCATTTTCATTTTATACCTCAGTATTCTGGAATAGCTTCCAAACGTCTCCCTGAGGGAAATGACCAGTTATTGTCACTTTTTCCTTTTTCACCGGATGAACAAATTCAAGCCGTCTTGCAAAAAGGCATATGCTTCCGTCTTCATTTGATCTTGGGTAACCATATTTCAGATCACCCTTGATGGGACACCCGATATTCGCCAGCTGGGCTCTGATCTGGTGGTGCCTTCCTGAATGAAGCTCTATTTCGAGAAGGAAGAAACGTTCCGATCTGCCCGCCAGCTTGTAAGTAAGACTTGCTTGTTTAGATCCGTTCACCTCAGTATCATATACATATGTCTTATTCTGCTTCTCGTTCTTCTTCAGATAATGAGTCAGGACAGCATCATCCTCAGGAGGTCTTTCATTTACAACAGCCAGATAGGTTTTCCTGACTTCACGTGTGCGGAAAATTTCATTCATCCGCTGAAGCGCTTTTGATGTCCGTGCGAAAAGCATAACTCCTCCAACCGGACGGTCGAGCCTGTGAACAACTCCGAGGAAAACTTCCCCCGGCTTATTATATTTTCCGGCAATGTATTTCTTTACTTCAGTATCAAGTGCAGAATCACCGGTCTTATCACTTTGAGACAGATCAGAAGGTTTCTTATAAACTGCAATTAGGTGATTATCCTCGTACAAAACTTCAACCATCAGATTCTTTTTAATATTGCTCCTTATCGTTTGGAAATGACTGTGACCTGACATCGGATATGTATGCCTGAACAGCTCCCTTAATTTCCGCATAAAGATTATGGTATCTCCTTAGAAAACGAGGGGAAAATTCCTGAGTAATTCCAAGCATATCATGAATAACAAGAACCTGACCGTCAGTTTTAGGTCCGGCTCCGATACCGATAACTGGAATCTTTAGCGTTGAAGTAACCTCCTCTGCAAGCCTGGCAGGGATCTTTTCAAGAACCACAGCAAAACAACCTGTCTTTTCAAGGATCCGTGCATCTTCCATCAATCTTCTTGCTTCTTCTTCTTCCCTTGCCCTGACCACATAGGTGCCAAACTTATGGATCGACTGGGGTGTCAGTCCCAGATGGCCCATTACCGGGATACCTGCTGTAAGTATCCTTTCAATCGATTCGGCAACCTGCTCTCCTCCCTCAAGTTTCACAGCAGCCGCTCCTGTCTCCTTCATTATCCGGATTGCTGAAACCAGTGCCTCCTTCGAATTGCCCTGGTAAGTTCCGAAAGGAAGATCGACAACCACAAGAGCCCTCCTGACACCTCTTACCACTGAAGCTGCATGGTATATCATATTGTCGAGTGTTATAGGAAGTGTGGTATCGTAACCAGCCATAACATTCGACGCGGAATCGCCCACAAGAATGACATCAATCTCTGCTTCATCGATTATTCTTGCCATAGAATAGTCATATGCGGTAAGCATGGCAATCTTCTCGCCTTTCAGTTTCATTTCATTCAGGACATGAGTGGTAACTTTCCTGACAGTTTTGGACACCTGCATAGTTAGAATATTAATCCAGATGACAAAGCTACGAATTTGTATCGGAGTATTTTGAGTACTTATTTGTTCTTTTTGTCCTGACAGCGACCGCAAATATTCATGCCTTTTTGTCACATTAGTCAGAAAGCCAGAAGTAACTAATGCCAAATCTTCATAAAAAGGACCCGTTCACGCTGTGGCATAATCATTGCACTTTAATGAACATTAATTGAAAATTCATAAAAATAATAAAATGGGAAAAATAATAGGAATCGACCTGGGAACCACGAACTCATGCGTCGCCGTAATGGAAGGGAATGAACCTGTGGTGATCCCTAACAGTGAAGGAAAGAGAACAACACCTTCAATTGTTGCATTTGTTGAAAATGGAGAGCGCAAAGTGGGTGATCCTGCAAAACGTCAGGCCATTACTAATTCCCAGAAAACTGTTTATTCCATTAAGCGGTTCATGGGTGAAACGTTTGATAAAGTAAATACCGAGATCAAGCGTGTTACTTTCACTGTCGTCAAAGGTGACAACAATACTCCGAGGGTAAAAATTGACAACAGGTTATATTCCCCTCAGGAGATTTCCGCCATGGTTCTTCAGAAGATGAAAAAGACGGCTGAAGATTACCTCGGCCAGGAAGTGACAGATGCCGTAATTACAGTTCCTGCATATTTCAGCGATTCCCAGCGTCAGGCTACAAAGGAAGCCGGGGAAATAGCCGGTCTCAATGTCAAAAGAATAATTAATGAGCCCACTGCAGCCGCGCTTGCCTATGGACTGGATAAAAAGTCGCAGGATTTGAAAATAGCAGTTTTCGATCTTGGCGGCGGTACTTTTGATATATCTATACTTGAACTTGGTGACGGTGTGTTTGAGGTGAAATCCACAAACGGCGACACTCATCTCGGTGGCGACGATTTCGACCAGATGATAATTGACTGGCTTGCCGAAGAATTCAAGAAAGATGAAGGAGTCGACCTGAGGAAGGACCCTATGGCCCTTCAAAGACTGAAAGAAGCTTCTGAAAAAGCAAAGATCGAACTTTCAAGCGCAACGACAACCGAAATAAATCTGCCTTATATAATGCCTGTTGACGGTATTCCAAAACACCTTGTAAAAACACTAACCCGCTCACAATTCGAGAAACTTTGTGACAAACTTATCCAGGCTTGCCTTGAACCTTGCCGGAAAGCCCTGGATGATTCGGGACTTAAATCATCAGAAATTGATGAAGTTCTCCTGGTGGGAGGGTCAACCCGAATTCCTGCAATCCAGCAGCTGGTTGAGAAATTCTTTGGTAAGACACCTTCAAAAGGTGTGAATCCGGATGAGGTGGTGGCAGTGGGCGCTGCAATTCAGGGTGGTGTTCTGACAGGAGAGGTCAAGGATGTTTTGCTTCTGGATGTAACCCCTCTTTCTCTTGGTATTGAAACCATGGGTGGTGTAATGACAAAACTTATTGAATCGAATACCACTATTCCAACTAAAAAGGCAGAGGTCTTCACGACTGCAGCCGACAGCCAGCCATCTGTTGAGATCCACGTGCTTCAAGGGGAAAGACCTATGGCAACCGGGAATAAAACCATCGGTCGATTCCATCTCGATGGCATCCCGCCAGCTCCAAGAGGTGTACCACAGATCGAGGTCTCATTTGACATAGATGCAAACGGTATCCTGCATGTTGCCGCGAAAGACAAGGGGACAGGCAAAGAACAGAGAATAAGGATCGAAGCATCATCGGGACTGAGCGATGACGAAATAAGAAAAATGAGGGATGAAGCTAAAGCCAATGCCGAGGCCGACAGCCAGGCCAGAGAGAAAGTCGACAAGATCAACAGCGCTGACAGCATGATCTTCTCAACAGAAAAACAGCTCCGGGAGTTTGGGGACAAAATACCAGCCGACAAGAAAGCAGGAATTGAAAGCGCACTGACGAAGCTTAAGGATGCTCATAAATCACAGGATGTAGCTGCCATTGACAAAGCCCTTGCTGAACTTAATGCAGTGTGGCAGGTCGCATCCGAGGAGATGTACAAGTCAGCTCAGAATCAGAATGCAGGACAACCGACCTCCCAGCCTGGACCGGAGCAACCTGGAAGCGGTAAATCCCAACAGGGGAATGATGAGGTTACTGACGTTGACTTTGAAGAGGTCAAATAATCATATATATTGAATTCTACCAAAAAGAGGATGAAGAAATTTCATCCTCTTTTTTTAATTAAGGCCTGATAGTATTTCTGCGAAAATCTGAGCATCTTTTTATACTTTTACACAATATCTATCACCAGGTTTTATGAACCTTAGAATATTAGTTATCTGTATTAATCTTATTATTTCCCTGCCATGCATCCCGCAGTCGGAACAAGCTATCAACCAGACTGACAAGGATGGGAAGAAACAGGGACACTGGATAAGGAAATACCCAAACGGCAGTATTATGTACGACGGATATTTTGTCAATGACAAACCGGCAGGTGAATTCAAAAGGTTCTACGAGGACAAGGCAATAAAATCGGTGCTGATTTTCAACAAGGATGGAAATGAAGCAATGGCCACTCTTTATTATCCGAATGGTCTTGTTGCTTCAACAGGTAAATATGCGAAACAGCTTAAAGAGGGTAAATGGCGCTTCTTCTCCGTCACAAAGAAAGATCTTCTTATAAGCGAAGCTGAATATTCAGGGGATAAAAGGAACGGATTACTTGTAAATTTTTATCCTGATGGCAAGCCGGCTGAAAAGCTCTGGTACAAAAATGACCTGAAACACGGTGAATGTCTGAAATACTATCCCAACGGTTCACTTACCCTTAGAACGAGTTACACCAACGGCAGACTGAACGGAAAATTTGAAGCCTTTTTCGATAACGGTAAGCCTGAGATGCTAGGACAATATAAAGACAACCTGAGGGAGGGCTTGTGGTTGATTTACACGAAAGAGGGTAATCAGAGATTTAAAACTGAATATGTTGCGGGTGTCCCCGACAACCGTAATATTGATATTTATGAATCTGAATATATCGACTCTCTGGAAAGGAACAAAATCAACATTGCTGATCCGGAGAAAACGGGTGAAATATGGTAAAAGGATCATTAAATTTTGCCAGTCTGAATTTCGGAATTATCACGTTAATCCTCTTCCTGATAAATTCATTTGATTCAGCAGTTTGTCAGGAAAAAACATACTATTATTTCTACAGGGTTTATCTCAAAGACAAGGGAGCTAATGATGCCGGTAATTTTTCTCCGGCAGACCTCTTTTCTGAAAAAGCTGTCGAAAGACGTATAAAAGCAGGCATTTCTATACCGGATTTCAGGGATATCCCAGTCTGGTCAGATTATATTGACCAGATTTCATCCTTAGGCTTCGCGCTTCATTGTACTTCGCGGTGGATGAATACGGCGCTCTTCAAAACTGCGACGATGGCCGATATCACCAGCCTGACCAGCCTGCCTTTTGTCAGTAATGTAAAAATCGTAAAAAATGCCGGAGGGAAAAACCAGTCCGGTGATAAGCTCAGCTTTAATACTACTCAGGATGACCTGCCACCATTCAATTTGCCGCTTATTATGGTCAATGGTGAAACGGTCCGCAATTCCGGACTGACAGGTAAGGGAGTTCTGATCGCAGTTCTTGACGGTGGGTTCCTTAACGCTGATAATATTCCTTCGCTCAAAGGTCTGAGAAGCCGTAACGGGATCAAAGGAACATTTGATTTTGTAGAGAATAAAGAGTCTGTTTATGATTTCCATAACCATGGAACTGCAGTAATGTCGGTCCTGGCAGGGTCAATTCCGGAATCAATTGAAGGTACTGCCACAGGAGCCGATTACTTACTCCTCAGAAGTGAGGATACCGGATCTGAATTTCCCGTTGAGGAGGATTTCTGGACCGCTGCAGCAGAATATGCCGACAGCATTGGAGCAGATATCATATCCTCATCCCTCGGATATTCAACATTTGATGATCCGCTCATGGATTACAAGTTTTCAGATCTTGACGGGAACAGCACCTTCATTAGCCGTGCCGCGGATATTGCAGCTTCAAAAGGTATCCTGGTCGTCAACAGTGCAGGCAATGAGAGGAACAAAGCATGGATCCGCATAATTGCCCCATCTGACGGAGACTCGGTTCTTGCTGTCGGTGCAGTTGACGGGTTTGAGATCATTTCTGCATTTTCATCGGCGGGCCCTTCATTTGACGGCAGAGTAAAACCCGATGTGGTCTCCCTGGGAGTCAGTGTGCCCGTTCAGGTTCTGGCTTCTGAAGTCAGCAGATCGAGTGGAACCTCCTTTTCGTGCCCGATAATCAGCGGGATGTGCGCCTGTATTTTACAGGCAGTGCCGGGAGCTGACAACTTTGAGATAATATCCGCTCTCCGGTCTTCCGCAGACAGATCTCTCAGACCCGATTCATTATATGGCTATGGAATTCCTGATATAGCAGAAATCATAATCCAGTTGCAGGAAAAATATATTCCGGTACGCGATGAAGCGTCCGTTGCAAGCCCGAATCCCTTCAAAAACGAACTTAAAATCACATTCAGGGAGATCCCGGAAAAGCTCAGGCTTGAAATTTATGATCTGAGCGGGAAACTCGTAATGAAAAAGAATTACCAGGATTATGTGAGCCGGATACTGATAATTGATGATCTGTCCGATCTAAGAATGGGTTTTTATTTTATAAGGCTTATAACTCCTTCCGGTACTTTTACTCACAAGATAATAAAGGCCAATAATCGGTTATGAACGAAAAACTTTCACTTACCGAATTACAGCTGGTAATAAAGGATTCCCTTTATCTGGCATTGCCGGATATGTATTGGGTGATGGCCGAAATTTCGGAAATAAAGGAGAATTACAACGGCCATTGTTATCTCGAGCTTGTTGAGAAACACCCTGATGAGGTCAGCATAAGATCACGGGTAAAAGCTGTAATATGGAGCAGCCGCTTCAGGTTCATCAGATCATTTTTTGAGAACTCAGCAGGTGAATCTCTCAGGGTTGGGCTCAGGATACTTATTCGGGTAAAGATTGAATATCATGAGATTTATGGATTGAGCCTGGTGATTAATGATATTGATCCTGCATTCACAATCGGTGAAATGGCACTTAAGCGTCAGCAGATCCTTAAGAGGCTCGAGGGGGAAGGTGTGATTACAATGAACAGAGACCTTGAATTCCCGGTTCTTCCCCAGAGAATTGCGATAATCTCATCTGCAAATGCTGCTGGCTTTACCGATTTTATGAAGCATCTGCAAGGTAATAGTTATGGATATGTATTTTATGCTTCACTGTTTGAGACCCCGATGCAGGGAAAGGAAATGGAAGCCGGCATAATAAAAGCACTCGAAAGAATAGCGATACATCCTGATAAATTCGATCTGGCAGTGATTATCAGGGGAGGAGGGTCCCAAACCGATCTCAGCTGGTTCGATAATTATAATATCGCGTTTTATGTGACTCAGTTCCCTTTACCGGTAATTACAGGTATCGGACATGATAAGGATCTTTCCGTAACTGATATTGTTGCCCACAGATCATTGAAGACACCAACTGCTGTGGCTGATTTCCTTATCGAATGTATGATTAGTGCAGAGAATCATCTTACTGACCTGGGCAGTGAAATTACCGACAGATCCAGACTTATGATCGAAGAGAGCAAAAGCCGGATTGAAACAGCACGTTTAAGAATTATCCATAGTGCAAGGAATCTGCTGTTATTAAGTAATAATTCAATAATCCGAAAGAAGGAAAATCTGTCAGGCTACTCAAAAAACAAGCTGGGAATAATCATTACCCGGGTGACAGGATTTGAAAATTCGCTTAAGATCCTTGACCCTGTAAACGTTTTGAAAAGAGGCTATACGATTACCTCGATCGATGGGAACATTCTTAAGAAAAGCAATAAGCTTAAGAAGGGCGATATTATTGATACCAGATTCAGCGACGGTTCAATAAATAGTAAAATATTATAATT
>DAIUKI010000017.1:0-17090 GCA_036848255.1 Bacteroidales bacterium
CCTTCGTACCGGAATCTCATAGGTCAGTACCGGTTTAACAACAAGCGGCTTGCGCCGGGGAGCAGATCTTCCGGACTGCCGGTCTGAAACAAGCTCAGCCCAGGAAAGACCCGACAATGCGACAGTTCCGAGTGTTCCTGTACCGGTCAGCCTGACAAATTCTCTCCTGCTCATCCCATCGGGCAATTTTCCATGACTCCCGCCGCAGCAGTGATATCCCGGCCGATTGAAATTATAAGAAGGGTGGTTTTCGGTCCTGTTCATTTTATGATTAATGAATTAATAATTATTTTAAAGCGGTTCTCAGGGTTAAAGGTACTAAAGTCATAAATTGAGAACAAATTAAAATATTACAATCTTCACCGTTTCCTGGCTTGGATAACATCATAAAATCAATTATATTGGTTCAGGCTAAAGTATATCTTAAATACTGTTTAAATGAAATCATTAATCTCTTTTTTATTACTCGCATTTCTTGCCATTTATCCCTCTCATGGTAAAAAGCCTTCACCGGCTGACAAGAAAGCAACAAGAGAAACCGTAAACCTTTTCAGGTCATTATACAAACTCCAGACTAAGGGTGTCATGTACGGTCACCAGGATGACCTGATGTATGGAAGCACCTGGTGGTATGAAACGGACAGGTCAGATACAAAAGATTTTACCGGGGATTATCCCGCTGTTGCTGGTTTTGAACTCGGGCACCTTGAACTCGGTCATGAGAGAAGCCTCGACTCGGTGAGCTTTGCCCAGATGGCCGAACAGGTCAGGGCTCACTACAGGCGCGGGGGAGTCATAACAATAAGCTGGCATCCTGATAATCCGCTGACAATGCAGGATCCGGCCGCCAGATCCCGCAGACAGGGTGGTACGGCCTGGGATGTAAGCTCAAAAGAGGTTGTTGCATCAATTCTTCCGGGGGGTGCGAATCATGAGCTGTTTAATACCTGGCTCGAAAGGCTTGCAATTTTCTTTATCGGGCTGAAGGATGATGATGGCACTCCGATCCCGTTTATCTTCAGGCCTTACCATGAACATTCCGGTTCTTTTTTCTGGTGGGGAACTGGCATTTGCACCGACCAGCAGTATTCTGACCTTTGGCGCTATACAGTCAGATACCTCCGTGACAAAAAGAATATTCATAATATTATCTATGCATACAATACAGACAGGGTTACCTCCCTGGAACAATACATGAGGGGTTATCCGGGCGATGATGTTATAGACATGTTATCGCTCGATATGTATGACAGGGGCGAAAAATTCGGAGGAGAGCTTGATACTGCCCTGGAATTCGTTACTACTGAGGCTCTGAAAAGAAACAAGCTGACGGCATTGAGTGAAACAGGAGGAAGAAGGGGAATGTCCGACTGGTGGTCGACTGTCCTTCTGCCGGCTGTACGCAAATACCCTGTAGGATATGTATTGACATGGAGACATGCATACAGGCCGGCGTTTGCCCGAAGCAGTAATGCCTTCAAGTCATTCCCCGATGACTTTATGAACTTCTATAATTCACCTGCGACACTATTCTTAAAAGATATCGGTGAGGTTAATATTTATAAAGGTAAATAATGTAACAGTCGACAAATTTGCTCCCTGGGCAAACATTTGGGTTTATAAAGAGTTGCTTTAGTTCTTCATAAGTATGTAATTACAATGTAATTACATATCATAGATCCTTTAC
Source organism: Bacteroidales bacterium (assembly GCA_036848255.1). Lineage (GTDB taxonomy): Bacteria > Bacteroidota > Bacteroidia > Bacteroidales > VadinHA17 > LD21. Next base: position 1,688 of record DAIUKI010000017.1, read on the forward strand.
CATCCATATATTGCATCCAAAATGGCCCGAATTGCCGAGGGCATGAGGTATATGCCTGAAACCCGATTTTATATACATCGAAACTGCCTTTGACAGTTCCGGAAGAGATTCCAGATAAAGCTGACTGTAGCCCATTTGCCTGGCCGATTCAATACATTTCTCCATAAGGGCTCTTCCGATGCCTTTGCCCCGGAAGCCGGGAAGAAGATAGAATTTAACAAGCTCGGCACAGCCCTCAGGCAGGAAGGGAGTCGGGTATATTCCGCACCCTCCGGCCATAGCACCGTTTTCTTCAGCGATCCAGTAAACCGATCCTGTCGCCCTGAATAATTTATACAAGTCATCAGTAGTGGGATCATAATAAACCGTTCCCGGCCGGTCGATCCTGAATTCCCTGAAAACGGTTCGTATCAGGTCCGCCAATTCTTTATTGTCTCCCTCCTCAATATTCCGGTAGGTAATTGCGTTAATATCCATAACAGTTATTCCTGAATTGAATTACATAAATTTACAAATTAATGCTTCTATTTAGTAAATTTCGCAGTTTTAAAAAACCGGCCCCTTTTTCAATAAAAATGATTTCATCACGAAAATCCTCCTTAAAATTTATACTGGCGCCTCTTATCTCCCTTATCTGTATTGTCCCTGAATCATTTGCACGTGATTATTATGTCACCGGAAAGGTAACTGATCCTTTCGGTGCAACGATACCGGATGCCAGGATTTCGCTGATCGCGGGAACCACTGAATATGGAGCCAGGACCAAACCTGACGGCACATATTCAGTCAGAATATTTAACATTTATGAGAACATAACGGATGTTATCGAGGTCGGCATGCCTTATCCCAATCCATTCACCTATTCTGTTAATATTCCGTTTATTATAAACAGCCAGGGAGATGTCCGCCTGTCGATCTACAACTTTTCGGGTAGAAAGATAATGGAAGCATTTTTTGATTCCATCGATGCCGGAAGCTATCATATTGTGTGGGATGGATGCAACCAGAACGGCGCTCCCCAGCGAAACGGATTCTATTTCTATGCTGTTACATTCAAAGGTAAAACAGTATCCGGGAAGCTTATAAAGGCAACAGGTTTCTCCTCATACTCAGCAGGGACCGCCATTGAGCCTGATATGATGCCACCTGTGGTAGTACCATCCCAGGAGCAATTCAGGTTCCCGGTTGTTACATCAGTAACGTGCGATGATTACTATCCGGTAAGGCTTACCGATATTACAATTGCCCACGATACGATAATTGATTTTGAGCTGACTCTGAAGCAGGAGATCCCGTTCAAGACATCAGGGGACCATATTGCGATGCATACGGGACAAGATTACCAGTCGCTGATGCTTAAGGGGATCAACCTGGGATCATCGCCTCCGGGGTATTTTCCGGGTGAAATTGCCTACGCCATATCTCCGGGAGAGTATGAAAACTGGATCGGGGCCATGGCTGATGCTGGTTTCAACAGCTTAAGGATATACACATTGCATCCTCCCGTGTTCTATGAAAAGCTGGCCAACTATAACCAGCGACATCCCGACAATCCCCTTCTGTTATTCCAGGGGATCTGGCTTGACGAGGTGGAGGATTATTCCGATCCCGGATCTTATGATCTGTTGAACAGGACCAATACTTTTACCACTGATATAAAGGAGGTTATCGATTGCATCAATGGGAACGGGGATATTGAATACAGGTACGGGAAATCGTATGGCAGGTATTTAACCGATGTCTCAAGATGGACGGCAGGTTATATTATTGGCAGGGAGATCAGCCCGCAGGAGGTTGACACCACCGATACCCGGCATCCTTCCATAAATTCATTTAACGGAACATACCTCAGCATAAGCGGTGCAAAAGCAAGTGAGGTGTTTTGCACCCAGATGCTGGAGCAGACAATTAAATATGAAGCTTCAAATTATACAGTAAGGCGTCCGGTAAGCATTTCAAGCTGGCCGACACTTGATCCTTTGACCCATCCGACTGAGACCTATACGGATGAGGACAAAGCCTCATATGATATGGAAAAGATAATAATGAAAACTCCCGACCCGGGGATCTTTGCATCGTACCATGCTTATCCCTATTATCCCAATTTCATCAGCGAGCAGCCATCATACCTGACCTTCGGGGATTCGGAGGGACCAAACAGCTACCTTGGTTATCTTAACGATCTTAAGGATCACTATTCTACCATACCCCTTGTGATTGCCGAATTCGGGGTTCCTTCAAGCTGGGGGAGCGCGCACCAGTCATACAGCAACATGCATCATGGCGGATACTCCGAACAGCAGCAGGGTGAGAAAAATATGAGGCTCATGCATAATATTATCGATGCAGGGTGTGCAGGAGGGTTCATGTTTGCCTGGATGGACGAATGGTTCAAGCCAACATGGATAGTAAGCTATCTTGAGGCCTATGGAATGGTATCAGGAGGAATAACTATCCCTACCAGACAGTTATGGCATAATCTGACATCACCGGAGCAGAACTTCGGTCTGATCTCATACGACCAGACGAATACGCTGCCATTCACATCGTATGTGACAGACAAGCCGGCAGGACCGGTCAGGAATATAAGCGCCACAAATGACAACAGCTGCTTCTACCTTGAAATAGAAACAGACAGGACTCTTGCTTCAGGTGACACCGTAATGGTTGCTTTTGACACTTATCTGGCAAGTTTCGGGGAATCAAGACTTCCCAACGGCAAAAGTCTTGAGAACAGGTCGGAGTTTCTGCTTACAATGGTTCTGTCGAATGATACAGCCTTGTTTCATGTGACCGAGGCTTATAATATGGATGGACTGACACCACGGTTTGACCTGTCGAACCATGCAGTTCAGAAGTATCAAAGCACCGTTACCGACGGGGCTCCATGGAAGCTGATGCACTGGTACAATGATGGCAATACCCATAAAGGACAGGATATCGGTAAACTCCCTATTGAAAATGCCACTGACTTCAGCTATGGCCAGCGCACAGCTGCGGCCTGGAGCGGCAGTAAAATAAAGATACGCGTACCATGGACATTGCTCTATTTCCGCGATCCTACCCAGATGAAGGTGATCGACGGAGCAGTCTCGTACGACGGAGGATATAATTATGTTATTTCAGCTGCACCGTCAGACGGGATAGCGGTTTCAGTCTATTTTGACCATAATGTGACTTCCTCAGTCAGCAGGTATAACTGGCCGCTGTGGATGGCGGTTCCTCCAACTGAATCAAGGGAGAAAAAATCACTCGATGTAATAAGAACAGGATTGTCTTCTATTCCAGGCTTTAGAGATTGAAATTATCCTCTTCACCTGTAACTCTTGTTTTGGCTTTCTTCTTTTTGCTGAATCCCGAACGTTCGGCAGTTCCCCATCCTTTCTTGCCACGCATGGCTTCAAGATTCCCTCTGACCGCAAAATAGGTATGAACGGGATAGAAGAAAGGTTCAAGCATGGCCACGCCGATAAGCTTCAGAACATCTCTTTTCTTCCTGTACTTGTGAAAGGTAATCTCCTCGAAGAGAATTGCCCAGATTGAGAGGCATACTGCAAAGGAATATACAAACAGGAAAAGAAGAAGGTAAAATGGCCAGTTCAGGGAGTCTCTGATGATCAGATAAATAGTATAGATGAATCCGCCAAATGCTATAAGGGGCGACATCCATTCAAAGAAGAACCAGTATGGGTAGCCCAGAAGTCCCAGCCTCCCGTAATTGCTGTTCAGGAACATCTTGCGGTGCGTTAGCAGCGATTCAATGAGTCCGCGTGTCCATCGCGTCCTTTGCTTTCTCATCGATTTAAGGTCAGATGGCACTTCAGTCCAGCACAACGGATCAGGAATATATGTGACCTCATATTTCTGATTAGTCTCAGCCATATGGCGCCTCATCCTCAAAACAAGCTCCATGTCTTCCCCCACAGTCTTGATGTTATAACCGCCGGCTTTGATGACAATTTCGCGGTCAAAAATACCCATTGCACCCGAAATAAGCATCAACCCGTCAAGGTGGCTCCAGGCCATGCGCCCGAGCAGGAATGCCCTTGTGTATTCAAGGACCTGAAGACGTGGCAGGAATTTAGAAGGAACCTTGATCTCCCTGATATGACCTCGTTCAACTTCACATGAGTTAACTATTCTTATAACACCGCCTGTTCCGATAACCTTCTTATCCTTCTCCTCGAGGAACGGTTTGACAAGCTTAAGTATTGAGTCGGCCTCGATTATTGAATCCGCATCGATCGACACAAAAAGGTCGCTGTGGCAAATATTTATCCCGGCATTCAGTGAATCGGCCTTACCGCCGTTGTTCTTATCTATGATCGTAAGACGATTGTATGACGGGTTTTTCGACCGGTATACTCCCCTGATCCTTTCGCATGGTATCCTGTAGTCGAAATAGTAATTGACCCTTATAAGGTCGTAAGCATCCTTTATAAGTTCGAATGTGTTGTCGGTTGAGCCGTCATTAACAATAATCACTTCAAAGTTATTGTAATAAAGGGAGAGAAGTGTCCGGATATTGTCAATGATTGTCTTGCTTTCGTTATAGGCAGGAGCAATGATCGAAATCTTCGGGCTTAAGGGGGAAAGGACCAGAGAGTTATAGTTTATATAGCTGTTCTTGCGCAGATATTTTCGCAAAGCGATAGCGGAAAACACACCAAGCAAAAGGTATGATCCGAAGAGAAACAGGGTCAGGTAGAAAATAGTATTTGCAAAAATATATCCCATTGTCTTTAGAAAATTCTGCGGTCAAGCACGTGCCTTACAATTATATTATAGTTCTTATATTCTGATTTCATCAGTTTTACGAGTGTCTTTACTCCTTCTTCTCCATTGTTCTCAATTGCCTTTGTGGCTTCAATCTGGAGCTGAACATCATCTTCCTTGTCGAGAACCAGCTTAAGGAATCCCATGAGGGACGGATCAGGCATCTTGGCCATCGCCTTTATGATCTCCAGACAGGTGTTATAATCCTGGCTCTTGTACATTCTCTTCATTACCTCGAGAGTTGAGCGCATTTCAAGATCTCCTGCAATCTCGACTGCAAGCTTGCGGACCTCAGGGGAATAGTGGTCAAGTGTTTCCCTTACGTCGTCCTCGGCATCCCTCTGCTTGAATTCCCTTATCATTCTCAGGGCGAACATTACAACTGTTGGATTGGATGATTTGAGGAATTTACTGAATTCAGGAACAGGCAGATCGTGCTGGATTATTAGCTCATGAAGGGTTATCTGTTCCCAGAGAGAAAAAGGTCTTTCAAGCTGCATAAGAAAACTGAAAGGATCCTCATCAGTAAGCCTGACAAGGGCAATCTGGGCCTCCATCCGCAAAATTTCATTTTTTGAATTGAGAGCTTTATATATGGCATCATTTGCATCCTTGATATTCATAAATGCAAGTTCCCGGAATCCCTTTATTTTCTTATGCCAGCGGTAGTCGTTCGCACGTTTTATCGAATCCCTGTCGAGGCCCAGGTAAAGGTAAAGGCTGCAAAGTTTTTCCTCGGCATCCCCCTTCAGGTTCACGCTCACATCTATCATCTGGTCAATCAGTGACTGTCTTCTGTAGGTATCCGAAGCTATGCTGCGGAACTTGTCCGGACTGCTTCCGGTAAAAAGATAATCGATGATCATGCCCTGGTACGTTTCTGCAAGATATTGCTTCAGGTCCTCCTCTTTTTCCATCCGGGTCCGGTTCAGGAGAATAACCGCCAGTAGGATGATCATTGTCATTATTGAAATAAAAATGGTAATTATCAGCGCATTGACAAGGGCAAATGATTTTCCGAAATAATTTATGCGCTTAAGCCAGGGGCTTTCAGTGTTGAGCAGGAACAGTTTTCGTCTTGGCTGTTCTATCGGCTTTACCTCCGGTGCTGCTTCGATGGCGGGAGAGGCTGCAACAATCGTTCCCGATTCAGTACTGGCGAGAGTGTCGGCGATAATGTTCGTATCAGCCGGAGCGCTGATAATGATGGCAGAATCCCGGGGCAATGAATCCAGTAATTCAGCAACTGGATTGCTTATTTTTATTTCGGGTTCAAGGATGTTCAGGATCCTGGACTTGTTAAGTCTGGAAACCCTGATCTTGTAAAAGCCATCCTCCTCGATCATCTTCACCTCATCACCCAGGACCCTGAAAACCTTCCCAAACATTGCCTCAGCATTTGCCTTTAGCCTGAATGCACCGATCTGGATGGGAAAGATGTCTTTTGAAAGATCTATGATATCATCGAGCCTGTCACTATTTATCCCGGATGTAATCAGGGCTGCGCCATCGGGTATATAAATCGGAGACGGATGAATTGAAGTATATGACGTATTGACCGCAGGACCAGCCTGTACACAAGTGATCATGAGAAGTGATAATAATGCAATGACCCGGTATTTCATCACTTCATTTTAAGTGCATAAATCAAGTTTATATTCCCTTCGAACCTGTCTCTCCAGGCTGTTATATCATTCAGGTCATATTCTTCCCGGGAATAACCTGCTCCAATGCGTACCGTAAATCTTCCCTTCACGTTAAAATTATAAGTAAGCCTTACACTGTGAGCGTTAAGCCGGTCAAGATCCTCCCGGATGTTATAAGGTTCATCGGGAGCCGTTCCCGTACCCAGGGTGAGCTGCAAATAATCAAAGTCATTGAAATAACGTCTTGCATTCAGATAGAAAGATGTACGCGGGCCATCATCCTTAAAATATACATAACATTTCCCCGACAGCCAGAATTTCCCGAAGTACTTTTCTACTGAACCAAGTGCAATAAAAATATTCCTGTCAAAGTAATAATAATTAAGTCCTGCTGATATTGCCCACCCTTTTGGTAATACTTCCCAGAATTCAAAAGCTGCTCTGTGGGTAGGGAAGTAGGTTCCGGGGCTGTAGGCGTATGCAATATACGCATAATTCTTATTCGAAAAACGGGGATACGCTTCAGCTTCAAATTGAAGTTCGGTAACATAAATATCTGTTATCTCATCAGTAATAAGATTACCAATATTTATGCCTGCGGAAGCTGGTCCCCAGCCAAATCTGTGTCCCGCCCCAATGCTGAAAACCTGCCAGAACCTTGTGTATGGCTCGGCGAAATAATCGAACGAATACCCTGTACGAAGGTCTGTAGCAACAGCAGTGTTTTCCTTTGACCAGAGGGTTATGTCCCTCATTGCCGATAGTGCATCACTATTATCAGGTTCTGTTTTAAGAAGGGTATCGATAACTGCTGCAGCCTGATCATAATCCTTCTGCCAGGCAAGGATGCGGCCAAGAAGAATGCGGGCATCGCCGTATGAAGGATAAGCGTTGACCAGCTTACGGGCATCTGAAGCAGCTGTCTCCAGGTCACCTTCAAACGCCATCGTCCTTATCCTGAGATATTCTGTTTCCGGGTTGAATGCTTCCTGTGCCTGAAGCGGTACAAGATCCTGAAGCCCGGGGATAACAAGCCCAACAAATATTAGTATAAAAAGTCTGCGCATGATTTATTTGTTGAGGATTGATTTGATTTTGACGACCAGATCAACAGGATTAAAAGGTTTTACAATATAGTCGCTGATCCCCAGTTCACCTGCCTGGCGTTGCATCTGATTATCACTGAATGCAGAGAGAATAATTACCGGAGTATCCTTTCCCTGGTCGGTTCTGACATACTTGATCAGTTCGAGCCCGCTTCGGTAAGGCAGATGGATATCAATAACCAGGAGATCATAATCATTCTTTTGAAGCATTTCTATTCCAACATTTCCATCATCGGCTACATCTGCATCATATCCTTCCCTTTCAAGAACGACTGAAAGGGTTCTCATTGCCATAGGATTATCTTCGCAAATTAAAATCTTCATTCTCAGATCCCAGTGTTAAGAATAACTAACATAATTAAATGCCGCCGAAATTTGCTGTAGGTAAAGTCAAAATTGGCGATTTTTATCAGCCCCACAAAGTAAATTAAGCAATATTTTGACTTGCTGCATCTTTTCAAGGACAAACGTTACAGTTTTAAGTGACCAATTTTTGCCTATGATGCTTGTTTCCCTCTCCGGATGCCTTACTTTAATCAACGACTCTGTTGCATTCCTGATTTATGCAGTTCAAGGGTTATTGGTTCAACTATAACAAGGCAGCCTTTTGGCTTTCTCAGCAAATCAGGCTCAATTCATTTATAAACTCATTTATTACCTCATTATTGTCAATTACCCCGATCATTACCGGAAGTATTTCAAAAGTCAATTAATACAGGTCAATGGGATCTATAATGAAAACCAGTAACTCAGCTTGACCAGGAATATATTATTCGGGAAAACATCCCCAAGATACCGGTATGAATCCCCGAAAGAAGCGCCGGATAAGCTGTTGCTACCTGTTCGGTCGCTTGACCAGACAAAATAAACAAACGATCCAAGGCGGTACTCCCATTTCGCAACCAGATTTGAACGGAACTGGTGGAAATTGAAATCGGGATTGCCGACAGAAACGATCGCAGGCCAGGTATCATCGAAGTCGGTCAGATAATAGTTGCCGTTTGCCAGTACGGGATTCTGATATATCTCAAACCGGTCAGCATAATCTTTTGCCTCAGGATTTGTTACCCTCTTGAGCTCTGAATAGCTGCCCTTTGATATGAAAGGACTTCCGTAGTATTGAATCGAAACCTCAGGTGTTAGATTTAGGTCAGCCCTGAAAATGAGACTCAGCGTTTTCTGGTCAATTGTGCCGAGTATATATCTTCTGCCTGTCAGGGAAAAATCCCTTGTCGCCACGTATTGAAGCTCATCCCTGTTTTCTTCGTATGATGCGGTCAGGCCTATCTTCAGCATACTGAAAGGACGAACGGAGAATCCGGGAGCAACCGCCCACTGGGAGGCAGAATTATTTCCGGCTTTCTGATACTGAAATGCAACCCGGGCAACATATTTTTTTGAAGCATCGGTTTGCAGGGTTCCTCCAAATTCAATAGCTGATGGCATCCGGATGTCATATCCTCCTCTGAGCAGTCTGGTGTCAATATCCTGAGAATGATATGCAATTTCGGCTTTTAGACTCCACTGGTTATTGAACATTGTTGTCAATGCCAATGCAGCATCCCATCCAAGGGGGGTTCCGTTGAAATTCCAGGAATTCCGTTCTTCAAAACCAATGTTGAAAGTGCGGAATATTGAGACTGGTTTGATAATCAAAAAAGAGATTTTATTCTGGTTCTCTATCTGGTCGGCTGTTCTTAAATATCCAATGTCATTCATTTCGAGGCCGGGGGTCAGCCATGAAACAGCAGTGGAGTATTTCCAGAATCCCCCTGCACCCTTTCCTATCTCCACTTTCCCTCCCGTACCGCTCAGGCTCGTCCTTGTATTGTCATAATCGAGATAACCGGCACCCGGGCGCTGAAAATAGTGGACGGGGGACTCCTGGAGCGCAGTTATCGCCTCCCGGCTTCCACTTACATAACTACCAAGTATTTTTGCATTGACAAAGAATTTCTTGTCTTTCCAGAGATGCAGCAGATCGAGTCCACCGGTAAAGGCATCCCTGGTCATAAATTCAAGCTGCGGATCGTCAATGAAGCGGTTTGTCGAGGTGAACATACCTCCGATCACTGTATTACCGGCTCCATATCCCTGCTGTACACGTCCGACCATGTAGTTGGTGAGGGGCTCTACTTTCTGGGTGGTCTCATTTCCTTCCAGGTCGGTGATCCTTGCATATTCATTTCCCGTAACACTTTGAATCAGTCCGACCGACAACCCCTTTGATGTTGTTCCACTGAGCTTTACAGCATCGAGGATCGTTGTCATTTCGGGAGCCTTTACAAAATGCTCATCATCATCATACACCGTAAGGGTTGGCGAATGACCTATACGTCGGGAATAAAAAAGGTTCTGCCTGTCAAACTTGTAATCAAATATTGTAAGCCCCTCAAGGAAAAAAGGTCTTTTTTCCTCATAGAAAGTCTCGAAAGCCGTCAGGTTCATCACTGAGGGATCCGATTCGACCTGGCCGAAGTCAGGATTGACGGTCAGGTCCACCGTGAAGTTGCTGGAGAGGCCTATCTTAGCATCGAGTCCTGCATTTCCGCCCCATATCCGTCCATTTTCCGAATAGGGATTACCTGATTCCTTCTTCAAAGTCTTGAGATCACCGAGTACGAAAGGCATTAATTCGAGTCGTCTTGACTTTTTCAGCCCTTTAATGCCATATATCTCACCGAAGTTGTACAACATCCCCGGTCCCGTGCTGGATTGTTTTTCCCAGTTGCTTTCCTCCTGAAGTCTGTCAATCCACCTCCAGGTGTGCAATCCCCATACCTGCTCATCCTTATTGCTGTACCGCAGCTGACTCAGCGGCACCTCAAGTTCGGCAACCCATGCTGAATCCTCCAGCCCGACCTTCCCCTTCCAGACTGCATTCCAGTTAAAGTCCCAGTTCTCAGGATTGAAAAGCACAAGATCGACCTTCTGCCCCCAGGCTGTTATCGTGAACTCAAAACCCGTACGGTAATCACGATAACTGTCAATAGTCAGTCCCATCATATCTCCGACAATCTCATCACGCACTCCTGCATATCTGTGAATTTTGTCCGGCTCATCATCATAAGCACGGAAAGCTACGTACAGATATTTGTCATCATATTGAATATTCAACACCGTAGGGTAAGTGGGCCTTGCACCCTCGACCGGTTTCCATTGATTGTAATCGCCTGCCCAGGTTCCATTTTTCCAGCATTCATCATCCAGCTTTCCGTCGATAAAAGGTCTTGAGGATGCCAGGCGTGAAGTAGTATATACAGGCTGCTTCCCCGAAACTGCCTGTTTTGGAATTGTATCCTGCGGAACAGGCCTCGCAGCGAAGGAAGAGTACGAATAGCCGGTTGAGAAAATTATTATGAAAGCTATAATGACCGTAAGGTCTTTCCGGGCAGGGTAAGTAAAGGCCATATTAAAAAAATGAATAAATAGTGTCATCAAAAATAAGAGAATAACTGATCATTAAAAATGCCAAATCAATGGATGAGAGTTAAAATACATTAAACAGGAATCTAACATTTCTTCAAAAAACCATAAAGACGGAAATAATTGGTTAATTTCGGATGTCTAAGATCATGTTGAGGCGTCAGGCGTCAGGCGTCAGGCATCAGGCGTCAGGAAACCTGGCAACGAACACCAGCAACAAGCAACAAGCTACCAGCAACAAGCAACATAAACTGTATTATTCAAAAATAACTCTAATATTTCCTGTCATGAAGCAACTAGTCTCATTTTTCATCTTTTGCACATTCGTAACATCACTCCTTTTTGCACAGGATCCGCCTGCTGGTGAACCACCTCCTGGCGGACAGCAGCAGATGCAGCAGACCCCACCTGTAATTATTTCCCTTGATACTAAAAATACAAGTCTGGTTTTCAGGGTCAACAACAGGGACAAAAGATTGTACCAGGCCTGGTTCGGGCCCAGGCTAAGCAATACGGGCAATCTTTCGATGGCGAGGGATGCCGGTCATGCTGCATACGCCACATTCGGTACCGACAATCTTTTTGAACCGGCGGTTCGTGCCACCCATAACGACGGGAATCCTTCACTTGAGCTTAAATATGTTAGCCATGAAGTTGAAAATATCAGACCGGATGTAACCCTTACCCGGATTTTTCTCAAAGATCCCGAATACCCATTTGTGGTAACACTCCTTATAAAGACTTTTGCAAATGAAGATGTAATTGAACAGTGGACCGAGATCAGGCATGATGAAAAACGAGCTGTCACTATTTTCAACTATGCATCCTCAATGCTTCATTTCGATGCAGAAAAATACTGGCTCACCCAATTTCACGGTGACTGGGCCGAGGAGATGAAACTGCAGGAGAGTGAACTTACGGCCGGGATCAAGATACTCGATACCAAGCTCGGAACTCGTGCTCATATGTATCAGACCCCAGTCTTCATGCTGTCGCTGAATGAAAAGTCGGATGAAAACAAAGGCCAGGTAATTGCAGGTACACTTGGGTGGTCGGGGAATTTCAGGTTCCTTTTTGAAGTTGATGAAAAAGGCTCCTTAAGGGTTATTTCAGGTATAAATCCTTTTGCTTCGGAGTATTCGCTTTTGCCCGGAAAGGTTTTCAAGACACCCTCAATGATTTTCACCTTTTCGGATAAGGGCAAGGGACAGGCAAGCCGTAACCTTCACCGCTGGGCCGTTAAATACGGAGTCCTCGACGGAACCGGTTCGCGGCTGACGCTTCTCAATAACTGGGAAGCAACAGGATTCAATTTTGATGAAAAGAAGCTGTCAGCGATTCTTGATGATACCAAAAAACTCGGCCTAGATGTCTTCCTTCTCGACGACGGCTGGTTTGCCAACAAATATCCGAGGAATAACGACCGTGCCGGCCTGGGTGACTGGCAGGAAAACAAAGCCAAGCTTCCAAACGGATTGGGTTACCTTGTTAAGGAAGCTGACTCCAGGGGAGTAAAATTCGGGATATGGATCGAGCCTGAGATGGTCAACCCGAAGAGTGAGCTCTATGAAACCCATCCCGACTGGATTATTAAGCTCCCAAACCGGCCGGAGCATTACTACAGGAACCAGCTGGTCCTCGACCTTACGAACCCAAAGGTGCAGGATTTCGTGTACAACGTTGTCGACGGGATGCTTTCGGCAAATCCCGGAATAGCATTCATAAAATGGGATTGCAACAGGATGATGACAAACGCTTATTCAGTTTATCTGAAAGACAAGCAATCACATTTGTATATAGATTATGTTAACAGCCTTTATGGGGTCCTTGACCGGCTTCGTCAGAAATATCCGCATCTTCCGGTAATGCTCTGTTCAGGAGGAGGCGGAAGGGTTGATTACGGCGCCCTGAAATATTTCACCGAGTTCTGGGCCAGTGATAATACCGATGCCCTTGAGAGAGTCTATATACAGTGGGGATACTCCTTTTTCTTCCCTGCAATCTCCGTCTGCAATCATGTCACCTCCTGGGGGAAGCAATCACTTAAATTCAGAACTGATGTGGCAATGATGGGGAAGTTGGGTTACGACATTGAAGTGGACAAAATGACTGAAAATGAATTGAAGTTCAGTCAGGACGCAATTTCAAATTATAACAGGATAAAGGATATCATCTATACCGGTGATCTTTACAGGCTCATTTCGCCGTACGAAGAGAACAGGGCCGCGTTGATGTATGTGAACGAAGCAAAAAACAGGGCCGTATTGTTTGGATATATCCTGAATGCAAGGTATGGTGAAACACTCAACCCGGTAAAACTTCAGGGTCTCGATCCGGAGAAGACCTATAAAATACAGGAGATCAATGTATCCAATGAGGGAAGACGCGGACCGGGGATGGGATTCGGTACCCCGGGTGGCACAAGAACCTATTCGGGTGATTATCTTATGAAGACAGGCCTGAATATCGGATCTGCCTCGCCACTTACAAGCGTGGTGTATGAGATAACGGAATAGCTATTTCCCGTCCCAGCCTGCGAGCCTTGCCCAGAGCCACCAGGCAGCATAGGTTTTCTGGTTGCCGTTTAACGGCTGTGTGTGAGCCGCTGAACAGGTGAACCAGTCGACACCCTGTGTATGAGAACTCTGCCACTCAATTGCCCAGTTACCGTCGCGGGTACCGTCGCCATTAGTGTCGTATGCGCATGCGTCGTCGGGTTTTTTGCCGCCAAAGTAGGTCCCGTCGGGATTGTAGCATTCTATATCCGCGAAATCGTATAGTATCTTTTTGTTCGCCCTGCAGAAGTCCCTGATCTGCTCGTTTCGGAGGTGGAGATTGCCGGTAAGTCCCGATCCGTCGAGATGACCTGTCATATAAACGAACTTCACATCCGGGAAGTCGCGTTCAAGGTCATTCATCAGATTAAGGTAAGTGCTGATGTCGGCCTCCGATGCGGCAGAAACTTGTCCGCACCATGCCCAGATAACAACATTCACATCGGTATTTGCCGGCAGGTAGGTCCTGGTCCTTGCTGCCCATGAAGTCATGTCGGGATTTCCCAGGTCGCCCGTCATTGCATAGTCATGAAGGTCGAGGGCCCCATCTGTCCCGCCGTTGTTCCAGGAATATGAAGGACCCTTGAAGGATATAAGTCCCGACATTCCTTCGGTAAGCTGACTGCCGTGCGACGTATGGCTGTAAGCAATATGGAGATTATCCTTTGCCGAACTTATCCACTCCGACGGAATGGAGGCAAGCTTGGTGGAGGTATGGTCAATTAAAATTCCCTCACCGGTAACTTGTTCCGGATCGCTATCCTTGCTGCAGCCTGTCATCAGGGCAATAAAAATAACACTGAGAAATAGTTTTACAAATCTCATAAATGATAAATTAAAATTAGAAATCCTGCTCTGACTTTCAAAAATGTCATCTTAACAAAATAACGATTAAGAAGACAGATTGTTGCATTTTGAAAGTCAATCCCGCTGTTTTTCAGATTACATTCAGGAGATACAAAAAAGCAATTACTACTATTGTCAGGGATGAGACACCAATAGGGAACCATACCGGGGCTATCCATGGTTTGGGGATCAGGAACAGAACATCGATGGTTTTAAGTGTCGGAGGCCATTTGATGAGGATATAAAGAGAGAGATAGTAAAACAGGTCCCAGAAGGCGAAAGTCCACAGGAAAAAAATACCCCTTTCAGGCCATGCATTTCCTGCCAGGTATGCAATCACCACAAGCATAATTATAGTGGCCGCCTCACGGGTCATCTCAATCTTAAGATAGGAAGGAGCTATTTTTTCAATTGACTCCCTGTTCGATTCCGAATCAAGCATTCCGAGGGCCTTTCTCAAATAAACAACGACTACACCCTCAAGGTGAGCCATTGCTATCCCGAATATTGCCAGAAGCGATAGTTTTAGTAACATATTTGTCTTTTAAGGTGAGGTAAAGATAAAAATTCGATCAGCCAGGTTCAATAAAACTCCCCAATTACCTGGAAAATTTTCAGACAGCTGTAAGATATAGGTGAAATCAAGGAAAGTGATCCGGATAAAATTACAGTATAGCAGCAACTTCAACCACTTCAATTTTAAACTCTTTTTAATTAATTTTGTTGACTATCGTATAAAATGACTGACGGACCAGCCTTTATGGAAATCATCAATCATCACCACGCAGTCAACGAAAGAAATCTTGGACTTGCCATTTTTCTCAATGCTGGTATCACCATAGCTGAAGCCATCGGAGGGATAATATCGGGAAGCCTTGCATTGCTAAGTGATGCAGCGCATAACTTGAGTGATGTGATCTCGCTGATCATCAGCTGGTTCGCCAACAGGTTGTCAAAAAAAGAGGCTACTGAAAAACAGACTTTTGGATTCAGGCGCTCAGAGATACTGGCGGCGTTCATTAACTCTGCAACACTGATCATAATCTCA
>DAIUKI010000018.1:0-16600 GCA_036848255.1 Bacteroidales bacterium
GGTTTTAATACTGAATGTATTTCAAACTTTTAAATCTGTTATAATTAAAATAATTTGATTACCTTTGCCCCCCGATTAACAAAGTGATTTCCACAAAGCGTTGTCAGACATTTTGCCCAGTCTGTATTTGAGTTCATTTCAGCCGGGATAACAAATTCATCGCTCCCGGAACCACACCATAAAATATTTTAATGATAAATTTTGAAGAAATGGGATTCACTCCCGGTATCCTGAAGGCAGTTCAGGAGCTTGGATTTGAACGTCCCCTGCCTGTACAGGCAAAAGTCATCCCGGTAATGCTCGGTGATGAACGCGACATAATTGCACTTGCACAAACAGGAACGGGAAAAACGGCAGCTTTTGGTCTACCCCTTGTTCAGGCTACTGATACTGAAATAAACAGTACACAAGCGCTGATCCTTTGTCCTACCCGTGAGTTGTGCATTCAGATCACCGGGGATCTTACAGACTACTCGAAATATACGGGTGATCTGAAAATCCTGGCAGTTTACGGAGGAGCAAGCATTGATACCCAGATCAGAGGATTAAAAAAAGGCGCACATATAATCGTTGCAACACCTGGTAGGCTTATCGATCTTATCGGAAGGGGAGCAGCCCGACTTAAAAATGTCAGCACTGTGATCCTCGATGAAGCTGACGAAATGCTCAACATGGGATTTCTTGACAGCATCAATGAGATCCTCGAAGAGGTTCCTGAAGGAAGGAGAACACTGCTCTTCTCAGCGACCATGTCGGTTGAAATTGCATCAATTGCGAAAAAATATATGAAAAATCCGGTCGAGATCACGATCGGGACAAAAAATTCATCGGCTGAAAATGTCAGCCATGCTTACTATATTGTGCATGCCAGGGATAAATACAAGGTTCTGAAGCGTATTGCTGATTTTGAACCGGATATATATGCAATTGTTTTTTGCCGCACCCGCAAGGAAACCCAGGAGGTTGCTTCAAAGCTTATAAATGACGGTTATAATGCTGACGCTCTCCACGGGGACCTGTCGCAGGCACAGCGTGATGCGGTAATGCAGAAATTCAGGCTGAGGAACCTGCATATGCTTGTGGCAACTGATGTTGCGGCACGAGGACTTGATGTTGACGATCTTACTCATGTCATTAATTTCAGCCTTCCTGATGATGCCGAAATTTATACACACCGATGCGGCCGTACGGGAAGAGCCGGAAAAACGGGGATATCCATTTCACTTGTTCACCTGAGGGAGAAACAGAATCTTCAGAAGATAGAAAGACTTGTCAAAAAGCCATTTAAATCTTTGCCCATACCAACCGGAAGCGAGATATGCGGAAAACAGCTTTTCAGCTGGATTAATAAACTTGAAACTGTTGCAACTGATCACCAGGAGATTGAAAAATTCCTGCCCGAGATAAAACTTAAACTTGCCGGCATGGACCGCGAAGAGCTGCTTAAAAGGGTAGTTTCACTTGAATTTGACAGGTTTCTTGATGATTACCGGCATGGGGAGGATCTTATTGATCCGATCCCTGAAAAAGAGTATGGTTCTGACAGATCGCGGAAAAATGGGTCGCGCGAACAATATCCTGGAAATTATACCAGATTGTTCATCAATCTCGGAAAATCCGACGGCTTTTATCCCGATCAGCTGATTGAACTTGTCAATTCCAACACAAGGGGAAAAAAGGTACCGATCGGTAAGATCGATCTTTTAAAATCCTTTTCATTCTTTGAAGTGGCACCGGATTATGCTGATGATCTTATAAGGGTTCTTAACGACAAAAAATTCCTGAACAAAAGAGTGGCTGTCGAGAAAGCACAGGAGAAAACAGATAAACCGGGGAATGGAGGTTATCATGGAAGAAAGACATCCAAATGGGCAGCCCGGAAACGAGAAAAGAGAAGCCATCCTTCAACCGCCTGGTAAATCCGACCATAAAAGTAGTACCTTTATTTGACGTCTTCAGTACAATATAATGAGGCTGAGAAAAGGAGATATTGTACAACTGATTGTGGCTGTTATTCTTGCAGCAACGGCTATTACAATTGCGTCACTCACCATCGGTCGTGATATTTATTACAATACTCCCAGTGAAGGATTACTCTCATTTGCCATCGTCAATTTTTCGGGATATCTGTTTTTCCTGTTTATGCCGGTTGAAATCGCTTTTATTTACTACCTCAAGGGAGATATAAATTTATGGCTGCTTAATGCGGTAGCACTCGTTACTGCATTAGCTTCACAGATTATTGATTATCTGATCGGTTATTCATTAAGTTCAAAAATCATCGACCGTCTGATCGGACGACGCCGTTATGAAAAAGCTGAAGATAAAATAAGAAATTATGGTAACATTGTTATTTTTCTTTTCAACGTAACGCCACTTTCATCCCCGGTGATCTCGCTTGCTGCCGGAATGCTGAAGCACCGCAAAAGGGATGCATTGATATTTTCCCTTTCCGGCCTCGTTGTTAAATACCTTCTTCTCACCCTGATTTTTGGCATGTGAGATCGTGAGCATACGATTTTATTTTTATCTTTCATGGCCCTAAAACCTTCGGTCTAATGGTAAATCCTGCTCAATACTGTCTGATTTCATTCTTATCACTTGTTTTATGTCATGGTATTAAACCTGAATTATTAATTGAAGGTGAAACTGTAAATCAGCAAAATAATGCTGATAAACTGGTACTGTTGAACGGAAGGATCTGGAGAAACCAGTTTTCACGGGTAACAGGTGACCAGTTTTTTCTAGGAAATAGATTTTTTAAGGGATCCGTGACTTTTAAGGGGCAGAAATTCGACAATCTTGACCTGAAGTATGATATTCATAATGACGAGTTGATATTGAGTATTGAATCTTATCCGGTTATAATGATGAACAAGGAAATGGTCGACAGCTTCAGTCTTTTTATTGAAAACAGGATTTTTAGTGTAATTAATGCCGGAACCGATACCTCAAATGTTTTAAGAGGTTATGTCAATGTTCTTTATAACGGGCCTTCCACTTTATATGTCAAATATGCGAAAATGATTCAGCCGTTGGGTGATGACGGGAAATATGACCAATTCTATCAGAAACATCAGGCTTATTTAAAGAAGGGAACGGAAATAGTGCCTGTGGAAGGAAAGAGAAAACTCATGAATCTGTTGGAAGACAAAAAGAATGAGATAAGGGATTACCTGAAAAGAAACCGGATCAAAATCATGAAACAGGATCCGTACACTTTTATCCCGGTACTTGAATATTATGACAGACTGATGAAATAGGATGAATGTGGAATGAGGATTAAAGCAATTTTTTCTTCTCTCTTTTTCTTATTCTTTCCTGTGGTAATTTCACAGGAAAAGCATGTTATTGACTGGAATTATGCGGGCCGGTCATTTGAGACCTTTGTAATGCAGACCGAGTCGCTGTACCCGGTTAAATTCTTTTACAGCGGCGAGTGGATCAGGGACCTGACTTTAGGCAGCTACGGAAATAGTAGGATGCTTGACGAAATACTGGATACTCTGTTCAAAGGGAAATCAATTTATTATTATCACCGGGGAGATGGGAAAATTATCCTGACAAAGGATTTTGCAATTAAGACACCTGAAGACAATCCTCATGAGAGCCGGAATTTTATTCCAGGACCGGATTATTCAGGGAAACCAGGAGAAGAAATTTCGAAAGGGAACCTTGTTGCGGATATCGGAAATCCTGCCAACAGGAACAGGCCCGGAAATGTTTTATTATCAGGATATATAACCGACCGGGAAACGAAAGAGCCTGTTGCCGGAGTTACTGTTTTCCTTCCAAAACTATCTGCCGGAACCATTTCAAATGCACATGGCTTTTATTCGATAAGCATACCCCGGGGAAGTCATACCATGAGGTTCACATTCATAGGGATGAAGGAAAGAATAATTGACCTTAACCTTTATGACACGGGTGAGCTTAGCCTTGAAATGGTCAGCGTGCTGACCCCGTTGAAGGAAGCTGTTATTACTGCTGAAAAGGATATCGTTCTTCAGCGACCTGAGGTGGGAGTTGAGAAGGTCAATGTCGCTGCATTCCGTCTGATGCCAACATCAATGGGAGAAGCTGATATTACCAAAAGCCTTTTGCTTATGCCGGGGGTCCATTCAGTCGGTGAAGGATCGGCAGGGTTTAATGTAAGGGGAGGATCAGCTGACCAGAACCTTATCCTTTTATATGGGGCGCCGGTATATAATTCCTCTCATTTCTTCGGTTTCTTTTCTGCTGTCAATCCCGACATCATAAAGGATGTCACGCTTTTCAAGGGCGGGATTCCTGGCAGATATGGAGGAAGACTCGCATCTGTCCTTGATATTATAGCGCGCGATGGCAACCGCACAGTATTTAAAGGTAATGCAGGAATAAGTCCTGTTACTACCCATTTTTCCGTTGAGGGGCCTATCAGAAAAGACTCAATATTCTATCTGATTACAGGAAGGAAAACATACTCAAACTGGCTCCTTGGATTTTTTGAAAATCCATCGCTCCGGAACTGCCGGATATCATTTTATGATCTTAATGCCAGGATAGCTTATGACGTTAACAGAAAAAATAAAGTTGATTTCTCGGTTTATTACAGCAACGACTCATTCAGGCTAAATTCCGACACAACTTATAAATATCAGAACAACATCACAGCATTGAGATGGCGCCACTTTTTCAGCAGTCGTTTTTTCTCCTCACTCACCCTGAGCAACAGTCTTTACAAGTATGATATATCGAGTCTAAGAGTTCCACAGGAGGCTTTTGTTCTGAATCACAGGATCAACAGCACCGGATTAAAGGCTGATTTCAACTGGTTTCAGGGAAGGAATGAATTCAATTTTGGCACTGACATTACCAGGTATGATGTTCTGCCGGGCAAATATTTCCCGGCAGATGAATTATCGATTGTGGTGCCAAATTCAATCGAAAACCAGAGAGCTCTCGAAACGGCACTCTATTTCGAGGATAAATTCGTTGTTACCAACTATCTTTCCATTAATGCAGGACTGAGATTTGCATCATTTTTTGCCCTGGGACCTCAGACTGTTCTTAAATATGAACCCGGTTTCTCAAGGAGCATCCCGTCTATAACAGATACAATCCATTTTGACAGGCTGAAAAACTATAAAACCTATGCAGGTCCTGAATTGCGACTTTCAGCAAACTTCAGGCTTAGTGCCAGCAGTTCCCTTAAGCTGAACTATAATCATACGAGGCAATACCTGCATATGCTGTCAAATACAACCTCGATCTCCCCGAGCGATATATGGAAGTTAAGCGATTATCACCTGAAGCCGCAGTCGTGCGACCAGTTTGCCGCCGGTTATTACAGGATGCTCAACAAGAATAAAATTGAGGCATCAGCCGAGATCTATTACAAGAATATTGGCAACATGATTGATTTCAAGGGAGGGACCGATCTCATCATGAACCAATACATTGAAAGGGACCTTGTCAATGTTAATGGGAAGGCTTACGGTATTGAGGTTCTTGTGAAGAAACCCGAGGGACGGACCCGCTGGAGTATTGGCTATACATTTTCCAGGGTACTCATCAGGAACACGGAGTCGTTCAATGAGGAGCTAATTAATTCGGGCCGATGGTTTCCTGCCAGTTTTGACAGGCCGCACGATCTTATAATTACCCTGAATTACCTGTATTCAAGACGGGTCAGCTTTTCAGCTAATTATAATTTCAGTTCGGGCCGGCCGGTTACATACCCTGTTTCATCATATAAAATCGGTGATATTGTGCTTACTCATTATTCAGAGAGGAACAAATACAGGTTGCCTGATTATTCAAGACTTGATATTGCATTAAGGGTCAGCGGAGACCTTAAGACTAAAAAGTTGATGCACCCGTACTGGATCTTCTCCGTTTACAATCTGACAGGAAGACAGAATGTCTATTCTGTTTTCTTTAAAAATGAAGGAAATATCGTCAGGGGTTACTATCTGTCGGTTTTTGGACGAGCTATACCATCTATTTCATTATACTTTGATTTTTAATTGAATATGGGGTCAATCAGGATTACGGGATTATGTTTTCTTCTTTCAATTGTAACAGGATGCACCATTGAATTCAATCCTGATGGTGATCTAGTTAATGATCAGCTGGTTGTTGAAGGAATGATAACCGACCAGAACAGGGTAAACAGGATCAGGCTTTCAAGATCCGTGCGAGTCGGAGAACCTCTTCTGATACCCGAACCTGTCGGGGGTGCCATCGTAACAATTACTGATGAGAATGGAATTGTTACAACCCTGACAGAGTCGCCGGCAGGGACATATTCTACTGATTCGACGGAATTCATTGGACGGGTCGGCGGAAAATATTCCCTCAGTATTAAAATAAACGATACTGACTATGAGACAGACTTCACAGAAATGAAGCCTGTTCCACCTGTCAGTACACTCTATTATGAAAAGGTGACAATAACCGGATCAAACGACACTACCGACATTGAAGAAGGATGCAGGATTTATGTCGACAGTTATGATCCTTCAGGTGAATGCCGGTTTTACAGGTGGGATTATGCCGAAACCTGGGAATACCGGATCCCATATTCTGTCAGAAACAAAGTATGCTACGTTTCTGTGCGTTCAAACGAAATTCTGATCAAGAATACTTCCGGTTACAGTCAGGCAAGAGTCTCAAAATTTCCTGTTCTTTTTATCTCAAATAAATCCGACAGGCTTAAGGAGACATATAGTATACTGGTAACCCAGTATTCCCTTAATGAACCAGAATTCACCTTCTGGGAAAGAGTCAGGAATATTTCACAGAACGTCGGAAATCTTTATGATATCACTCCGGTGGCTGTCCCAGGCAATATAAGGTGCTGCAATGATCCGGAAGAGGTGGTGCTCGGGTATTTCAGCGTATCGGCAGTAACTCAGAAAAGACTTTTTATTGAGGACCATTTCTACGGATTGCCTATTTCCTTTCTTTTTTGTGCGACTGATACATTAACCGGGATACTGCCTGAATCAGGGCTGGATACCGAGTACTGGGTGATAGAAGATTTTGGCGATGAGCCTTTCCCCTTCTGGGTAATCACAACATTGAAGGAGTGTGCAGATTGCACCACCAGGGGTACAAAAATAATGCCGCCATACTGGCGGGTTTTCAGAAAGGATCGTAAATGAAAAGCATACTGACATCTGCCAATATTATTGTTCTCCTTTTATCATTGACTACCACTTTCAGGTTGGAGGCACAGGTATATTTGCATGTTGACAGAGACAAGTATATTGCCGGAGAAGATGTTTGGTTCAGTATCTACTCCACTGACCAGGAAACCGGAAAACTTACTTCAGGAAGTGTAATTGCTTACATAGAATTGCTGAATCCATGGAATGTGCCCGTAATCCAGAGTCGGTTTCCACTTTCCGGAGGAAGGGGCAATGGGATGTTTCTCCTGCCTGATTCCTTAAGTTCAGGGACCTACACCATCAGGGCTTATACAAACCGGATGAAGAATTTACTCCCTGACAATTATTTCACGCATGATATCGAAATCTGCAATTCATTTAAAGGATCCGGATTCTGGAAAAAAAGCACTGTTTCGGGATCAAACTTGTCCGGAATTTCCGGGCCTTCAAATGAAAATGCCATTAATATCAGGTCAGACACTATTTATGGCAAGAGGGAAAAAGTCTCGCTTAAGCTGCAAATTGGCGATAACAGTTCAGGCTTTTCCGGGCTTTCCGGATTGAGCATAGCCGTAACTCCTGCTGAGGTTTCTTCTGCCGTCCGGTGGCTGGACTATTCATTTAATCCCGGAATGGATCCCACTCAGTACAGCTTCGAAAGTGAAGGTCACTTTTTATCGGGACGAATAAGATACAGGGAGGGAAATGTTCCCGATTCCTCCGATTTCCTTTACATGTCCATCCAGGGGAAGGTAGCTGATTTTCAATATGCGCGTATTGACACTTCGGGCCGGTTCCGTTTTATTATGCCGGTCGACTCAAGGTTCAGAAATCTGATCCTGCAGCCTGAGCATGCTGACAATAACATGATACTTGAAATTGAGCCTTCATTTTCATGGATTCTGCCGGAATCATATCTTTTAAGGGACACAATGACCTCTGCTCAGCTTGTTAATTTTTCAGAATTGAGCTTCAATTACCAGACCGGAAAAATCTATGGTACAACTTTAAAAAAGGAGATTGTGCCAAATGAAAACAGAGACTTTCAAAGAAGAAGGTTTTACGGCATTCCGGAAATGGAAATAATCCTTGATGATTATATAAGCCTTCCAGTGATGCAGGAGGTTTTCTTTGAGCTTGTCCCGGGAATCATCCTGAGGACAAAAAAGTCGGGGTATGAAATGAAAATCACAAATCCGCTTACCGGTAACTTTTATGAGGAGCCGCCCCTTGTCATGATAGACGGTGTGATTATAAATGATCTGAATGTTCTTGCTGATCTGGATCCGGGAAAGGTTGAAAAGATTGAAGTCGTCAAAACACCTTACCTGATCGGGGACCTTGTACTGCACGGTATTGTGAATGTAATAACCCGAGCCGGCGATTTCAGCAATATCACAATGCCCGACTTTGCAGTTGTATTGCCTTACAAGGTAATTGATGACCAATACGTATTTTTACCGCCCGATCACACTGATGAGTCAGATGCCCTGCGCAGGATCCCGGATCTTAGAAATACCCTTTACTGGGATCCATCGGTGAAAACTAACATTAATGGTGAGGCTGATATCGAATTCTTTACATCTGATGCAGAAGGTATTTATGCAATTAAAATTCATGGTATAACAGCAGATGGTGAAAAGATATCAGTGAATAAAAAATTCCATGTAAAGTAATTCCCTCAGGAATAATAATTCATATTTGAATATCTTTACCAATCCTGACGGCAGGATAAACAATATAACAAATTAAGCTTAGGGAAATGGAATTCTTACTCGCAGGCGTTACCCAGATCACATGGCAGCAAATATTAATGTGGATCATAGGCGGAGTTCTCATCTATCTGGCAATTGACAAGAAACTGGAGCCATCGCTTTTACTGCCGATGGGGTTTGGTGCTATCCTGGTAAATTTACCAATGTCGGGAGTCCTGGACCAGACATTACAAGGTATAGGTGAAGTAACCGGTATTATTGACTGGTTATATAAAATAGGGATAGAAGCATCCGAAGCAATGCCAATCCTTTTATTTATCGGGATAGGGGCCATGATAGATTTCGGCCCGCTCCTGGCGAATCCAAGGCTTTTGCTTTTCGGAGCAGCGGCCCAGTTTGGAATATTTGCAACGATAATTATTGCCACATTACTTGGATTTGACCTGAAGGATGCGGCATCAATAGGCATTATTGGAGCAGCCGACGGTCCAACATCAATTCTGGTTTCACAGGTGCTGAAAAGCAGTTACATAGGGCCGATAGCCGTTGCAGCTTATTCATATATGGCACTGGTCCCGATAATCCAGCCTTTTGCGATAAAGTTAAGCACTACTGAAAAGGAACGGAAAATCAGAATGAAGTACAATCCAAAGAGCGTTTCAAAGCTTACGAGAATCTTATTTCCAATGATTGTTACAATAATTGCAGGACTTGTTGCTCCGGCGTCAATTGCGCTTGTTGGATTTCTTATGTTCGGGAATCTGATCAGGGAATGTGGTGTTCTGAGATCACTTTCTGAAACTGCCCAGAAAGACCTTGTGAACCTTATAACGCTGCTTCTCGGAATAACAATTGCAGCCAGCATGAAAGCAGAATTATTCGTTTCGCTTAATACGATGATAATTATGGGCCTGGGATTGCTGGCATTCATATTCGATACAATTGCAGGTGTAACATTTGCCAAATTACTCAATCTGTTCCTAAAGGAAAAGATCAACCCAATGGTAGGCGCTGCCGGTATTTCAGCATTCCCGATGTCGTCAAGGGTAATTCATAAAATGGGACTTGAGGCTGATCCGCAGAATTACCTGCTGATGCATGCAGCAGGCGCGAATGTATCGGGGCAAATTGCATCAGTTATAGCCGGTGGTGTAATAATAGGACTTGTGCCAGGATTTATGTAGGAGGTAATTCATGAACGCTGACACTTTAAACGCATTGAAGCTGACGGGTATGGGGATGACAGCCATCTTCCTCGTAATGCTGGTAATCTATTTCGTTGTTCACCTGATGCTGAAGTTGAGCAACAGGAAGAAACCTGATGAGGCAGACGTAAAGGATCCCGGGAAATGACCTCAATTACCGTCAGCTTCCGCTGACGGATATGGAGCCCTCTTTATATATCAAGGGACTTTAGTCCCAAAACTAATCTGATATTGCTTCAGGTAAATTATTTGTTGTTTTGGGTATACTATTTATTGTAATACAATATCAATTTTTATCACATTTATTCTTTGCTGAACAAACCTTAGAGGCAGTCCTCAATTAGGGGCGCAGCCTGTTTGCACAGAAGCAAAGCCAAATAAACAGGTCGCAGCTACGCAGCTCAAATAAACCGGGTAAACAATCCGGTGCTACAAACAGGTCACCGGTACGCGGCTCCCTAAACGCAGAAAAGGATCTATGAGCGCAGTAGGCGCGACCTGTTTGTAGAATGGAATTCAAATTAAGATCTGTGAGCGCCGTGGGCGCGACCTGTTTGTAAAGTGGAAATACCAATCATTTAATCTGTTATCATTTATCGGGGTACTGCGTAAAGTCCAGTGGACGGTCCATTACAGAATAAGTAAATAACCAGGTATATTAAACCCGAATGTACTTTAGTAATACAAAAGTCTATACAATTTTCCAGCCTCTTACGGCAGCCATGTGTTTTGGCGTCAAATAGAGGTTCGACATAATTCTTCCGGTTACAAAAGCGAGAGAGGCGGCAACCACGCCGGTTAGGTTCAGGAACACCACACACACGAACAGGACCATAATTATCCCGGCAAGCTCTAATGCTGTTGCTATTGAGATTGGCCTCGTAGTCCCGTTTATTATAAGGGTGGATCTCTGAAAGTTCAGAAGGACCGTCAGCACCGGTAGAATTATCATTATTTTAAGTGGAAGATATGACAGATCTGCAAGTTCCATGCTCAGACCTGAAACTTTTATAAACCATATTTCAGCCAGGGGAGTGAAAGCCAGTATTGATATCAGAACCGTTACAAGTAATCCCAGGTAAATGGCAAAATTCCTTAATATTGTATAATTCTGCTTTTCCTTCCCGATCAGTGCAATATTCACCTCCTGGTATGATAATCCCAGGCTCCTGAAAATAAATACCAGTGAAGTCACAACCGGGAGAACAGCCAGCGAATCCACTGCCATATGGCTCCTGCCGAGGAAGAAAGTAACGAACGGATGCACCCCAAGCGACAAAATTGATGTAAGCGCCAGCGGGAAATAGAACTTTGCAATTGATCTTAATCTAAGATTACCATTCTCATGATCGTCTGTATTAAGCAGACCCTTCAGAGTGCGGGAAACCATAATTCTGGTTGCAATAGCTTCACATAAAACGGCCAGCGACATTGCTCCCGCACCAACGTATGCCCCTTTCGCTCCGGCAAAATAAAGGAACAATCCGGTAATCACAATAATTGACAGACGGACCAGGGTCCCGTAAGTTACCCGCCGTGTAAGATTATTCCTGATAAGGATACCCTGGTAAAACCTCCTGTAACCAATTGATGCTGCCCAGGGAAGAAAAATAACAAGTGCAATATGAGCAAGCCCTGCAACATCTTCAGGCACTTCCATCAGACCAATAACAATGTAGTTGAATACCGGCGGAATAAGAATGATAATCTGGATAGCGGTAATACCAGCATTAAGGATATCCGTAAATCTTTTCAGCTTCCTGTATGAATGGCGCCCTGTGACAAGAGCCGTGGAAGCGCTCATCAACATTATTATAGGAGCTTCAATTATCATGGCAAATGAACCTGCAATACCAAAGGCAGCAAGGTTGTATTTCGCATCATTCAATCTGGCGATAAAGGAAATCAGGATTGGCTGCTCAAAGGCCATCATAAGCCAGGTAAGTGCCAGCGGCCCCCAGAAAAGAAAAATCCTCCGGTATGTCAGCCTTTCGGTTATTTCCACTTGCTACAAAGTTTCACTTTTACGGGTTCCATTTTCATCTCTTTTTCTGAGAAAACTGAGATGATTAATTACAAACTTAATATCGCTCCACGAAACCTTGTCCCCCAGAGCATCTTTTACAGGTCCCATTTTAAAATCTTCTGTTCCTTCAAAGTAGCCGGCGATCAAGTCAGTGATTTCCTTAGATACAAAATTATCGATTGGAATTTCACCAGTTCCCACATAATATGCCAGATGCCCTGCTATAGTATTAATACTAAGATTTCTCTCCTCTGCAATTTGTGCAATTGTCTTACCTTTCCGGAAAAGATCGTAGCTTATTTTCTTCGTTTCTTCCTTAATCTTTTTTTCTTGCTTTTTCTCAGTGAGGGTTAAATCAGCCGGTTCAATATTTTCTTTCGTGCAAAATGTAATAATAATGTCTAAAAGCTCTTCACCATATTTTTCTGATTTCTTTGTGCCCATACCCTTTACCTGCTTAAGAGCACGAAGTGACTGAGGCAAAAAATTTGCCAGCGTAACCATCGTCTTCTGTGGTAGTATCATGTAATGTGGAAGAGCCGTTTCCTTCGCTTTATTATTACGCCATTCCTTAAGCCGACTTAAAAATTCAGGGTGTTTAATAATTCCGGAAGTATCTTCCACTGACCTTAAGGCATGTGACCTGGCTGGAGGAATATCAATGGCCGATTTTGCCCTGGCATCAAGATATTTGCCAATCTCAAAACCCGATCTTACAGCATTAAGGCATGCCAACTTTGTGACTCCCTCCTTTCTTGTTCGCTCCAAAGCCTCAGCAACCGATTTGCGTACTGTTTTATTATCTGTTTCCACAGGAAAGCCTGTCAGTATTTCTTTAAGGGCAGCTTCAAGTTTATCCGAAAAGTAAACGGCTGCTTTTTTAACCCGCTCCTGCAGGGGAACATTTGATTCAGCATCTGGCACCCTGTTTAACAGAATTTTCAATTGATGTTGAAATTTTTCGGCGACTTCAAGAAGGTCCCTCCTGACGACGGATAATAAATTTTCGAGTCGTTCCCGTGGATTTCCCAAAATGGTGTTATAGTTTTCATTGACAACCTTAAGACAATAATTTAGTTTATTTATTAGGGAAGTAAAATCGAAAAGCTCAGTAAGCAACTGTTGCTGATAAGCTTTCTTTGACTCTGCAAGCTGGTTCTGGTCGGGTTGTTTTTGTACCGGACCATTTACAAAATCGAAAATAACCCGATTATCTTTAAAGCTTCCCCTGTTGATCCGGCTGCTTAGTACAAGTCCGTCTATTGTACGACACCGGCTGAGAGCAACATACACCTGTCCATGGGCAAAAGCAGAGCATGCATCAATTACAGCCCTGTCGAAAGTAAGTCCCTGACTCTTATGAATTGTTATTGCCCAGGCTAATTTGAGAGGATACTGCATAAATGTTCCAATCACGGTCTCCTCAATCTCTTTGGTCTCTTCATTAATAGTATATTTCACATTCTGCCATTCGGCCATCTCAACCCTGATACTGAAATCGTCGTCAGGACACTTTACAACAACTATGTCGTCCTCAAAAGATTTCACCTTCCCAATTTTACCGTTAAAGAAAAGCTTGTCTCTCGATAAATCATTCTTCACAAACATAACCTGGGCTCCAGCCTTCAGGATCAGTTCACTGGCATTAGGGTATGAGAGCTCCGGAAATTCTTCCTTAATTGTGGCTGTAAATGAATGAGTTCTCCCGGGTAGTTTCTCAAGCTTTGAATCATTTATTGCCTGGGCCTGATGATTATGAGTTGTAAGAGTGATATATCCCCCTCCGGAATCAGGGTCAAAATCAGGAATATATCTTTTATTAAGTTCGTTCAGCACACCCTGATCCACATCATTGTCGCGGATCTTATTAAGCAGGTCAATAAAAACCTGATCATTCTGCCGGTAAATATGTTTTAACTCAATAGTCACATATTCGGTGCTGCAGAGGGCTCTGCTTCCGAAGAAAAAATATGAATCATAATATTTACTGATTATTTCCCTGTCATCGTCTTTGACAACCGGAGCAAGTTGCTGAAGATCACCGATCATAAGCAACTGCACCCCACCAAAAGGCAGGTGACGGGATTTGTATCTCCTCAATGCAGAATCAATAGCGTCGAGCGTATCCGCCCTTACCATACTTATCTCATCAATAATAAGCAGGTCGAGGCTTTTAATAATGTTGATCTTTTCGCGGCTCATTTTATATCCGGGCGATTCACTCCTATCTACCTGACTGGCACGATAGTTTTCCGGCAGGTAAAACGAAGGAATGTAAGGGTGAAACGGCAATTGAAAGAAAGAATGAATTGTGACACCTCCTGCATTTATTGCAGCTACACCTGTCGGGGCGACAACTATCATCCGTTTCGGGGATTTTTTTTGCAGGTCTTTCAGGAAGGTTGTCTTTCCAGTACCTGCTTTTCCTGTAAGAAAGATGCTGCGGTTTGTATATTGAACAAAATCAAAAGCTAACCGAAGATCCTGGTTTATGGCAGTTTCCATATAAGACATAAAATTATAAATAAATCAGTTTCAGCGAGAGACTGAATTCAAAGGTACAAAAGTCTTATATAATTTCTTAGGTATTCTTGTTTTTAAGTTGACTTTATTTATAATTCAGGATCTGGTGGTCTAGTCCTTAACTGGATTATATCTAACTTAACTTTGAATGACTACGAACTATTGGTAGCTTAGTTCAGTCTTACTCTGGTTCACTTATTTTATCTTCAAAACAGCGAGCCGACCCTCTAATAAATCAAGGTATTTACCTTTCATCTCTTTTGATAAAAAACTTATATCAATCAAAGTCTTCCACTTTGGAATTGCTATAGAGATGGTCTCAAGAACATTTTCAATACTCTTTTCAGTTAATCCACATCTTTCTATTCCAAAGTAATTAACCAAAATGTTACGAGTTAAATGCTTCTTCATTCCTTTCAAAGTCAAGGCAATTTCTTCATTTTGTTGCTTTAATTCAATTGTGGAATTAACCAGGTCGTAACAAGGAGATAACTTTACCTGATTATCAACAGAAATAATGGAAAAATTTTTAAGATGTGAATCTTCATTGCCAACTAAATAATTAAATATGACCACTTTAAATAATTTTATTTTCTCAATCGCAGGGAATGTGCAAAAATCATCGATCAACTTAACGATCTTTTCCATGCTGTAATCATACTTCGTATCTCTACTTAAACCAGCCAATTGAGCAAAATCTTCAACAGGAACTTTACTATTCTGACCCTTCCTGTCGAACCGTTTGATGAAATAAGATAACGTGTTATCCTTTGACCATAGTAAACCATGCACAGGTATTTCCAAATCGACCTCGTCCGCCAGCCTCATTGTGAGGTCCTCATTCTCGGGTAATTGAGTATAAAATTGATGTTGAGGCTTAAGTATATATCTTCCACCTTTATCTACAATGATGAATTTTTCATCTTTGATGCTTAGTACAGCGCTTAATTTAGGCTGGACTCCCTGAATCGACATTTTGGCTGCCTGGTTGAACGCCTCTTTTCGTTGTTCCTCTGCAGTATATTCAAGGTCTTTTAGTGTCTTCAGTCCAGTGCCTAAAAGTTTAAGACCAGCTTCGCTGTAACGATTTTCACCACAGGGCGTATATGAAATTGGACATAGGTTCATTCCACAATTTCTTTTACTGTAACGACTCCAACCATGTCCTCACCGACTGCAATTAATTGTGAGAAATAATCCTTTTTGTCGACTTTTTTTATTTTCAACAATCCTTCAAGCTGAATACCCTCAGGTAATAACCCATCGAAAAATGGTGGGAACTCATCATACTTATACACCTTATTATTTTTTGGCATTGTCCTTGAGACTTCAAGACCTTCATACCCGTCAAGGTATTCAAATAAATATTCTTTCCCTTGTCGTACTTCGGTCAAAGTTCCAGCCTCAATTCCTTTAACATATATCTTAGCTTTTCTCATTTTTTATGTTTCGTAGATTGTTCATTAGCGGACTTGTTAATTCTATTTTGATGTTCAATACACTAAGTACCTTTCGTAAGGTATCCAATTGAATGGTTTCCTTCCCCTTTTCAATGTCATAGATCACAGTTTTACCAACGCCTGACATTTCTGCTAATTTATCACGACTTAGTTTAGCTGCCTTTCGATGCATCCTGATAACGTCTGCCAATTCTTGAGACTGTATCATTTTTTACTGTTAAAGCGGTAAATGTAGTTATTTATTTTTAAGACAACAAGCATTTATCATTTTCTTACTGCTATGGCAGTAAATATTGATGTAAAGTTCCTCTTGCATCGTTAAAATTGGATTTTTTACTGCTAAAGCGGTAAAATCAATGTTCGTATTCTTTCATTGTTCGGGATCCTCTTCAAAACCATGAAATGGTATGTCATCGTCGGGGTCTTTGTCGAATGGACCTACACCCGGAGGATTAAATAGTCCCCAACGGTCAATGATATAATCCCACTTATCAAATCCTGCCACCCAGTCAATGAA
>DAIUKI010000019.1:0-15903 GCA_036848255.1 Bacteroidales bacterium
GGGCTATATTTAAGTCCACTTTAGGCCTGTCCTGACCGAAGCGTCAGGGGGATTTAGGGGTAAATCCTATCAGTTCCACGGAGGTTTATTAAAAGAAATTGTAAATATCAAATTCCGGCTTAAAGATATTTTCTTTTTCGAGAACTTGCTGAATATCGCCGGGCATATGTCTGCAACCGATAAGTTTCGTTCCGGTCCATTCAAGCTCCCCATAACACTTTATTTCAATCTCCCTGATGATCCCATCTTTAACAAACAAACTGCAGGAAAAAAAAGTCTTATCATATTCAAAGCTGGTATTAAAATGATATTCGGGACCGTAGGTATAATTCCATTCCCAGGTCCTGTATTTTGTATCCGTCAGCAATCTGATCCTTTCAGTTTCCCCGTCAGAGAGTTCACCGGTAAATGAGCCGGGGCTGTTTTCCAGAAACCAGTTCAGCATCAGTGACCTGAACGTATGAATACTATCAACTCCATTTAACATTCCGGCCAGATTGGTTACCGGGGAAGGATTTGACCTCACTGCCCTGGTTTCATATTTCGAAGTCTCTTTTCTTATTGCTCCCCGCATCAGATCAAGGTCACTGTCAAACAGCAACGTCCCGTGATGCAATACCCTGTCGCGGTATACATGTTCAGCATTGCCCGATATCTTAAGACCCCCGGCCAACAAATCATTTTTGCCCCCGAATTTTGCTTCAATTCCGAGGGTTGACAGAAAACTGATAACAGGAAGCGTATACTTTCTGAAGTCGATCTGCTTTCCATCCCTGCTGTTCAGAATGAAAGAAAAATTGAGGTTTCCCGTATCGTGAAACACGGTACCTCCACCAGAAATTCTCCTGATCACTGGAATCGTATTTAATGCAATGAATTTTGTGTCCGTCTCCCTGTGGGCTGACTGGTGTTTTCCTATTATAACGGATCTTTCATTAATCCCGAGGATGAGGAACTCTTCCATGCTGTTTTTAAGAAGGTATTCATCAACAGCTAGGTTGAAGAAGGGGTCGGTGGAAGAAAGGCTAAAGCAGAACATTTTTTCCCGAAATTCGCTAGCGCGGATTTTTAATCCGTGCTAATTAAAATTCTTCGGCACGGATTGCAAATCCGCGCCAGCAAAGCGCTTATCGAAAGCGTCAAACAATTTATACACTCCCCACCCGATCAATGATCCCAGCAATGCCCCGCAAATCACATCTCCGGGATAATGGACGCCGAGGTATATCCTGCTGTAGCTTACAGCTGATGCCCAGATAATGATAAGAACCGTATACCATTTCTTTTTAATGAACATCAGGCTGAAGAAGGCAACATTGAATGAGTTTGCTGCATGAGAAGAGACAAATCCGTACATTCCTCCGCACACCCCGTTTACCAGGTGAACAAGTCCCTGAAGCGAAGTTTCGTGACATGGTCGCGGACGGTCGACAGCGTACTTGATAAACACTGAAACCCTGTCGGCCAGCGTAACCGCCAGAATAATGAATAACAGCAAAAGCCAGAATCTTCTTTTAAATTTAATTCCAAAATAGATCAGGATGGCGATATAGAGAGGCGCCCAGACCAGTTTCATGCTCAGGACGTACATTATCTTATCCCAGAATGGTGAATTTGATGAGTTGAGGAACAGGAAAAGTTGCTGGTCTAATTGTTCGGCCATATTTATCAGTAATTATTCAGGACTTTCCAGATCATGTCCTTTAGTGTGTTGATCCCCTCTCCGGTTACTGATGAGAAGAAGACCCGAGAGACATCCGGAAGTTCCTTTCTGATCTCAATCTTAAGCTCCTCGTCGAGCAAATCTGATTTTGATATCCCCAGAAGCCGTTTCTTGTCGAGCAATTCGGGGTTATACATATTCAGCTCGTTAACAAGGATTTCGTATTCGTTGAAAATGTTTTTACTGTCGGCCGGAATAATAAACAGGAGGATCGAGTTTCGCTCGATATGACGCAGGAACCTTATCCCAAGTCCCTTACCTTCGTGTGCACCCTCTATTATCCCCGGTATATCAGCCATTACAAATGATTTGTTATCTCTGTACGATACTATTCCGAGGTTAGGAACAAGTGTAGTGAAAGGATAATCTGCAATTTTGGGTTTTGCCGCTGAAACGACAGACAGAAGTGTTGATTTTCCGGCATTCGGAAATCCGACCAGTCCCACGTCGGCCAGGATTTTCAGTTCAAGGATAAATGCCTCCTCAATGCCCGGCTCTCCGGGCTGTGCATACCGGGGGGTCTGATTTGTTGATGATTTAAAGTGGGTATTTCCCTGGCCTCCGCGGCCACCCTTTGCGAGAATTTTTTCATCGCCATGACCGGTGATCTCAAAGAGAATTTCATCTGATTCTTCCTTCCGTGCAATAGTCCCCAGTGGAACTTCAATCAGGATATCCTCCCCATCTGCCCCGGTCGACTGCTGAGCGCCACCAGATTCACCGTTAACCGCGAAAATATGGCGCCGGTATCTAAGGTGCAGGAGTGTCCACATCTGATTGTTTCCCCTGAGGATGATATGACCTCCCCTTCCCCCGTCACCGCCGTCAGGGCCTCCCTTGGGGATAAATTTCTCTCTCCGGAGATGGGTTGAGCCCGGACCCCCGTTGCCTGAACGGCAATAGATCTTAACATAGTCAACAAAGTTCGATCCTGACATTATTCCCTGGGATTTCTCTGTGTCCCTCTGTGTAACCTCTGTGGAACTCTGTGTAACAAATTATGAACTTTCACAGAGAGCACAGAGAAGGTACAGAGGACCACAGAGTTTAAAGAAATTTCTTCATATAACCGCTGAGCCTTCCGAAGATATCCTCAATAGTTCCCATGCCGTTAACGGGCTGGTATATGCCCCTTTCCCGGCAGTAATCTATAATGGGTTCGGTTTTGGCCCGGTAAACCTCTATCCTGTTCTCAATGACCGCAGGGTCCTTATCATCGGGACGGCCCGACTGTTCTGCCCGGAGGATGAGTCTTTGCACAAGCTCATCATGATCAACGTCAAGCACAAGCATGCTGTCAATCTTCATCTTCCTTGCATTTAGCATTTCTTCAAGAGCTTCAGTCTGGGCAACAGTACGTGGAAATCCGTCAAAAAGGAATCCGGCTGATCCTTTTGTGCCATCGATCCTTGCCGCTATCATTTCGATAACAACTTCATCAGGAACAAGTTCACCTTTCGACATTATTGAGCTCATCTTTTTACCCAGTTCAGTTCCGGCTGCAATTTCAGCGCGTAACATGTCACCGGTCGAAAGATGAGTAAGATTGAATTTCTCAGCCAGCCTCACCGATTGAGTTCCCTTACCTGATCCGGGAGGGCCAAAAATCAAAAAATTAACCATAGGAAAATAAGTTTGTTTATAGTTTGAAATTTATTTCAGGATACCAGGGAATAAACTGCAGGAAGGTTCCGCCCTTCCCCGTTATAATCAAGTCCGTAGCCAACGACAAAATCATTCGGTATTTCGAAACCGACATAATCTATCTGTATATTTTTCTTGTATGCTGCAGGTTTAAGAAGCAAAGTGACAATGCTGATCTCTTTGACATTCCTTATTATCAGGTTATCAACTGTATGCTCCAGGGTAATTCCCGTGTCGACAATATCTTCAATTATTATGACCGATTTGCCCTTCAGGTCCTCGTTCCAGCCGATCAGCTCCCTGATTTCTCCTGAGGAGCTTGTTCCTGTATAAGAAGCAAGTTTTATAAAAGTTATACGTGCCTTAAGATCGATTCTCCTGAAAAGGTCGGCTGCAAAAATGAAGGCTCCGTTAAGAACTCCAACGAAGATCACCTCTTTACCTGCAAAATCGCTGTTGATCTGACCGGCGAGTTCAGTTATTCTTTTCTGTAGAGTGTTTTCCCGAATATATTCCCTGAACCTTTTATCAAGGATCTGTACTTCTTTCATACATCTGTTTTATGAAAATTCAGCCCCTGCGAAAATATGAAAATATTAGCTTATTTTTGTCCCTGACAGGAAGTTAAATTAAAATATTTTAAATGGAACCACTGGTAAGCATAATAATGGGTAGCACATCTGATCTGCCTGTGATGGAGAAAGCTGCACAGGTTCTGAACGACTTCAGGATACCTTTCGAGATCAATGCACTTTCGGCACACCGCACCCCGGAAGAGGTTGAGAAATTTGCCAGGGCCGCTGCAACGAGAGGAATAAAAGTGATCATTGCTGCTGCCGGAATGGCTGCACATCTGCCCGGGGTAATTGCTGCCATGACTCCGCTTCCGGTAATAGGGGTTCCCGTTAAAGCCTCCCTCGAGGGACTCGATTCAATTCTATCGATTCTTCAGATGCCTCCCGGAATACCAGTGGCCACCGTGGGTATCAACGCTGCACAGAATGCTGCTATCCTTGCCGCACAGATCATCGCAACCGGCGACAGCGAGGTAATGAAGGAAGTTATAAAATACAAGGAGGGGCTGAAGAAGAAGATAGTGGAGGCTAACGAAGAACTTAAGAAGATAAAGTATCCATATAAGACAAATTGACCTCTCCCCCAGGATTGATCAACCCCCCAACCCCCCAAATGGGGGACTTTTACGCTCGGGGAGGTTAAAACAATAAAAGAAGATAAAAATTATCCACTTTCGTTTACAGGAAAGGATTTTTTGTTTTATATTAGGAGTATAATTTGAAACAGTTTGTTCTCGCTGCACAAAATACCTGTTTCGGTTTTATTTATTTTTCTCTTTTACTCAGCCTCCGGCAGTGATCCGTTTTTTCCGGTAGCCGGAGCTGCAGAATCAGGGATGGGTTTTTCTTGTGTTATGGGACCGGGATTCTGGTCTTCATTCCATAACCAGGCTTTGCTCCCATTCCAAAAGTCGGCAACAATCGGTTTCAGTTACCATAACAGATTCAGTATAAGCGAGCTGGGAACAAGATCAGCAGGATTTGTCATGCCCGTCGGTAATGCAGGACTTGGAGTGGTTTACAGTCACTTCGGATACAAGGACCTCATGAGGCACTCTGCAGGATTAGCGTGCGGATTAAAGTTGTCCGAAAAGATCTCCGCAGGGATACAGACCGATTTCTTTGCTGAAAAAACTGCCGGAGAGTACAATGAAAGAAGGTCGCTGACATTCGAAGCAGGTATCTTAATTACTCCTTCGGAAAAGATCAATGTTGGAATTCACCTATTCAATCCGGTACCGAATTCATTGAGGAAGATTTATTTGCCATCGTCGTTGCGGGCCGGGGCCGGAATATGGCTGAGCAGCAGTCTTTTTGCATGCGCCGAGGCGGAGATGAGCACCGGAAGGAATATTGACCTGAAAGCCGGATTTGAATATGAACCATCAGAAACCATAAAGATCAGAGGGGGGTTCAGAAGTGAGAATACTTCATTCAGCTTCGGAATCGGGTATCTTTTGAAATTTGCTCAGCTCGACCTGGGGTTTGCAACTCATGAGATGCTTGGAGTTACTTCGTCGGTTTCAATAATTTTCAGGCTAAAATGAAACTATGAAGAACTAACAAGAACCTATTTTCAGATAATTAAATGAAAAAGTTTATACTACTAATTGTGTTTATTATTTTCCCGTCAGGTTCTTTTAGCCAGGAGGAGAATGTATCGGAGATAATAGCTTCAATTGCTGAGGAACTTGCAGATGACGAAACTAATCCTGAGGCAGGCGGAATTTTTACCGAAAAACTATATGATCTGATTGAAAACCCTGTCAGGGTAAATTCTGCTGAAGAATCTGAATTACAACGCCTTTTCTTCCTCACCGACTTTCAGATAAAAGCCCTGGCAGACTATATCCATTCCTCTGGAAGGATTTATTCAATTTACGAGGTTGCATCAATCACCGGTTTCAATCCTGACCTCGCCCGCATGATCTCACCTTTTCTCTCCCTTGGTCCGGAAACAGGATCCGGTTCTGATTCAGCACCTCCGGGAAGCGTTTTACTGTCCAGTTTTTCAATAAGGTCTCCGCCTTCAGATACATCAGCACCAGGTCCGCCATGGAAATTGCTGACCAGATATAAATTTACGGCCGGACGATTTTCAGGAGGTTTAACAGCCGAAAAAGATGCAGGTGAATTACTTTTCACCGGAAAACCTCCGTTTCCTGACTTTTTTTCAGCAAGCCTTACCTGGACTGGTAAGGGAATCATCCGGAAGATTATTGCAGGTGATTTCGGAGCACGGTTCGGTATGGGAACAAGTATCAACACGGGTCTCATGACAGGCCTGTCACTAACCCAATCGGGCTATTTATCAGGAGGTGATGAGATAAGATCTTATACTT
Source organism: Bacteroidales bacterium (assembly GCA_036848255.1). Lineage (GTDB taxonomy): Bacteria > Bacteroidota > Bacteroidia > Bacteroidales > VadinHA17 > LD21. The sequence goes on from DAIUKI010000019.1 coordinate 6,285, forward strand.
CCACTGATGAGAACATTTTTTTCAGGGGAGCAGCGATACAACTAAAGTCAGGAAGGACCGGATTTACTGTTTTCAGTTCCATAAACAGAATTGATGCGACCATCGATACTACGGACAATGGAACGGAGATATTCATTGAGACTTTCCATAGGACCGGATTGCACAATACCAAAACGTCTGTTGCTGGAAAAGATGCTTTAACGGAATATTGTTACGGGATTAACGCAACATCCGACTTCAAATACTTCAGGTTGGGAGTTTTATGGACAGGCAGCCGGTTTTCTCTGCCGGTAAGGGAAAGTGATCCGGCACCGGAAGCTATTTATGATTTTACCGGAACCGTAAATACAGCTGCCACCGCTTACTATAAAGCAATTTTTGGAAGAATACTTCTATATGGCGAGATCTCTTCAAACCCCAGTCAAAGGATTGCCTTAATACAGGGACTCTCATTCCGTCCCTCTGACAGGTTGTCGATGAATGTTCTGTACCGTGATTATAATCCCGGTTTTAAAAGCTTTCACGGGAGAGGGCTTTTCAGCAGTTCAGCAGGGGACAATATCAAAGGGGTGTTCGCCAATTTTACATATGAGGCAGCAAGACATGTGTTCCTGAGCGCCGGATGTGATCTTCGCATCAACCCCTGGCTTAAATACAGGTGCAGTGCTCCGTCGCTGGCTGTGAAAAGGGAGGTGAGATTAAAATATCTGCCGTCTGATAAGATAACACTCGAAGCAGTTTATAATTCGGGAAAGTCAGCGCTTAACCGGCAGGAAACCATTGGCATAAGAAAACAGGAGACCAATATTTCCAAATCAATAAAATGCGTTTTCAAATATTTCCCGGCAGATAATCTGTCATTAACCACCCGTATAGATTATAAAAGTGTCCAACCCGTCGGGGGAAGGGGGATGCTTCTTCTGCAGGATATCAGCTACAGGTTCGCAAAGATCCCGGTATCGGTTTGGTTCAGATATTCAATCTTTACAACTGACGGCTGGGATTCAAGACTTTACGTTTATGAAAATGACCTTCTTAACAGCTTCAGCATCCCTGCACTGTCAGGAGAAGGTAGCAGGAGTTATATAATGATTGCATGGAAAGCGAAAAAATTAATTAATCTCAGGATCAAATACGGTATCACTGAAATGGCTCGTGAGAGTGAGTCTGAAAAGAATACAAAAGAATTAAAAATGCAGGTGAAGATGTTTTTTTAATGAGTAACCAGTAACCAGCATCCAATTTTACTAGGTTTCACTGTTGATTTTAATATCCCTGATATTCAGCTGAAGGTTACGGTTGCCCCTGAAATCATTCATTTCGATTGAGTAGCAAATGTCAATCGGTTTGCCGGCTTTGATATATTCGAAATGCTCTGCCTGGCTGAAGGCGATTGCAGGAAAAGTTTTCTGACCCGTTGATTCGTGGCAGAGGTCAAGTTTCAGGTGTTCGCCGCTGGAACCGACCATTCTTCCGGTTCCCTTATCAAAAACATTTCTTGATACAAAAACGGGAGACATATTTTCAGGTCCGAAAGGTTGGAACTTCGTCAGAAAATTGAAGAACTCTTCATTGATCTCCGGAAAGGAAAGTTCGCAATCAACGAATAATCTGGGCACGAGCTGTTCTTCGGTAATCGTACCATTCACAAACTGCTCAAAACGTTCCATGAACGGTTTTATATTTTCCTTTTTCAATGTAAGACCGGCGGCAAACATATGTCCACCGAAACTTTCGAGCAGGTCGCTGCAGGATTCGATTGCCTGGTAAAGATCGTATCCCTGAACCGAACGCGCCGAACCAGTGGCAAAGCCATTTGACTCGGTAAGAATAACTGTGGGGCGGTAATAGGTTTCGATAAGTCTTGATGCGACAATTCCGATCACTCCTTTTTTCCATGAAGGATTAAACAGGACCGTGGTCTTGGCATTTACGGTTCTCTGGTCTTCGGAAATCATCCGCATTGCTTCGGTTGTTATTGAGCGGTCGACGCTTCTTCTTTCTATATTGAAATTATTGATCTCCTTGCTTATACCCGTTGCCAACTTTGCATCGCTTGAGATGAGAAGTTCCACGGCTTTGCTGCCGGCTTCCATCCTTCCTGCGGCATTAATCCTGGGACCGATCTTAAATACAACATCCTCAACAGTTAAAGCACGGCACACCTCGGCCTCGCGGATAATTTCCTTAAGCCCTGTCCTGGGTGCATCATTAAGCTGTTTCAGTCCGAAATAGGCAAGGACCCTGTTCTCTCCGGTAAGAGGGACAATATCGGAAGCAATGCTTACGGCAACCAGATCGAGATATCCTGCTATCCTGGCGAATGGAATTCCATGAACCCGTGAATAAGCGTGCACCAGCTTGAAGCCCACACCGCATCCGGAAAGTTCCTTGTAGGGATAGTTGCATCCCGGCTGTTTCGGATCGAGCACCGCAACGGCTTTGGGGATCTCATCTCCTGGATAATGATGGTCACATACAATAACATCAATACCTTTTGAACGTGCGTATTTCACCTTTTCGACTGCCTTAATGCCACAGTCGAGGGTTATCATGACCCTGCAATTATTCTGGAAAGCAAAATCTATCCCCAGGAATGAAACACCATATCCTTCCTTGTATCTGTCGGGAATATAATACTCAACATTTGAATATTGTTCCTTCAGAAATGAATACATCAGTGCAACTGCAGTTGTGCCGTCGACATCGTAATCTCCATAAACAAGGATCTTCTCATTCTTTTTTATCGCGATCGAGATTCTCTCAACGGCGATATTCATATCCTTCATCATAAAAGGATCGTGAAGATAATCCAGGTTTGGTTCAAAGAATGCTTTTGCCTCTTCAGGTGTAGTAATGCTTCTCTGCACCATCAGATTAGCCAAAGCTTCAGATATACCAAGAGCCCCCGCAAGCTGCCTGACAACTGCCGTATCTCCCTTCTCCTTAATCACCCATCTCTTATCCATCATTCGATTGTTTTATCAATGTAAGGCCAAAAACCTTCTGAAGGTTATTCCTGACCAGCAGTTTGACATCTTCAAAATCCTGTTTCTTACCAAGTTCCTTTTCGAGCGAAGTTACTCCCTTGTCGGTAAATCCGCACGGGTTAATATAATTAAAATATGTCAGATCGGTATTGACATTGAAAGCGAATCCGTGCATTGTTACGTATCTGCTTGCCCTTACGCCGATTGCACATATCTTCCTTGCTTTTCCCTTTTTATCTGCATCCAGCCAGACCCCGGTGGCACCACCCAGCCTTGATGCGGGGATCCCGAAATGCGAAACTGTCATTATGATAGCTTCCTCAAGCCTGTATATATACTCTCTGAGACTTATCTTCAGATTCTCCAGGTCGAAAATCGGATATCCGACAATTTGTCCGGGACCATGATATGTAATGTCCCCTCCCCTGTTTGTTCTGTAGAATTTTGCATCCCTGGTCTGAAGCTGGATATGATCAATCAGCAGATTATCCTCCGATCCGTTCTGTCCAAGTGTATAAACATGAGGATGTTCAACAATTATAAGAGTTCCTGGGGCTGCATTAACAACCGGGGAACTGCCTGGAGGTTCATTAAGCTTATATTCGATAAGCTTCCTGAAGATCTTTTCCTGCATTTCCCAGGCTTCCTTATAATCCCTCAATCCAATATCTTGATATAAAACACTATAGCTCAATCTTTGATTATTCTCTTAGTTATGACAATATAGTCATTTTTAACTGACCTGAATGTGTTTTTCAGCATGAAAAGAGGATCTCACAAGCGGATGGCATTCCACAATTTCAAATCCCTTATCATATGCCATTTTTTTGTATTCCTCAAACTTCTCAGGACTGATAAAGCTCACCGCTTCCATGTGTTTCCTGGTCGGCTGAAGATACTGCCCGACAGTCAGTATCCTGCAACCTGCGCTGAAAAGATCGTTCATGGTCTCTTTCACTTCCGTATCATTCTCACCAAGGCCGACCATAAATCCGGATTTGGTCCTGCATCCCCTTCCGGATATGTAATTCAGAACATCCAGACTCGTCCCGTACCGGGCCTTCGTTCTAATCATGGGTGTCAGTCTTCTGACTGTCTCGATATTATGGGATATTACATCAGGTCCGGAATCAATGACACGCCGGATATTCTCTGCCTTCCCGTCGAAATCAGGGATCAGTGTTTCGATTGTCGTACCGGGATTTGCTTTTTTTATGGCCCTCACAGTGTCAGCCCAGAATGAAGAACCACCGTCTGGGAGGTCGTCGCGGTCGACTGATGTTATAACACAGTGTTTCAACTGCAAAGTCCTTATTGAATCAGCGAGACGAGCCGGTTCTCCTGGGTCGGGAGGAAGGGGTTTACCTGTCTGTGTTGCACAGAATTTGCAGGCCCTGGTGCAAATATCCCCCAGGATCATAAAAGTTGCGGTACCTGCATTCCAGCATTCCCCAATATTCGGACAATTTCCGCTGGTGCAGATTGTATGAAGGTGATTATTAACAATCAACCGCTTTACCTTTGTATAATTCTCCCCGCTTGCCCTCTGCATTTTCAGCCACTCCGGCAACCGTCTTCCTGTTTGCATAATTGAATTTCTGGATTGGCAAAGGTACTGAAATTTCGCGCAGATCGCGTAGATTAACGCAGATGTAAAATTATGTATCTGCGAAAATCAGCGTGATCTGCGGGAAACAAAAAAATAAACAAAAAAACTTATATTTGTTAACTGGCAAATTCTTTTGATATAACCAAAAAACTTAAAATATGGCAGAGATCGATTTCAAAGTAAACCAGGATTACCTTACAGTTATAGGTGATTTTCCAAAGGTAGGCATTCGCCCGGTTATTGACGGACGCGAAAGGGGTGTAAGGGAATCACTTGAAAACCAGACAATGAATATGGCCAGGTCGGCAGCTGAACTTATCCGAAAAAACCTTAGGTACCCCAATGGAAAACCAGTCGAGTGCATAATTTCCGATACATGTATAGGAGGTGTTGCAGAGGCTGCATCGTGTGCAGAAAAGTTCAGAAAATCGGGCGTCGGCGTGAGTCTGACAGTTACGCCATGCTGGTGCTATGGAAGTGAAACAATTGACATGGATACGGCTTCACCCAAAGCCATCTGGGGATTCAACGGTACTGAAAGGCCGGGAGCTGTATATCTTGCTGCCGCTCTTGCAGGACATTCAATGAAGGGATTGCCGGCTTTCGGTATATATGGACGGGATGTACAGGATCTGGATGACAGGAGAATTCCTGAAGATGTCAGTGAAAAGATACTGCGGTTTGTAAAAGCCGGATTATCTGCAGCATTCATGAAAGGCAAATCATATCTCTCAATGGGATCAGTGTCAATGGGTATTGCCGGTTCGATAGTAAGGGAGGATTTCTTCCAGGAATACCTTGGCATGCGCAATGAATATGTTGATATGAGCGAATTCACAAGAAGGCTGAACGAGGAGATCTTTGACAAGGAAGAATATAAGAGGGCCCTTGCCTGGACAAAGAAATACTGCACCGAAGGTGCTGATCTGAATGAAAAACCTTCATCAAGGGAAAGGAAGGACAAAGAATGGGAAATTTGCGTAAAGATGGCCCTTATTGCGCGCGATCTGATGGTTGGAAATCCAAAGCTTAAGAAGCTAGGATTCGGGGAAGAATCAAATGGGCACAATGCAATTCTTTCGGGATTCCAGGGACAGAGACAATGGACCGATCATATGCCCAACGGCGATTTCCTTGAAGCCATCCTCTGTTCATCATTTGACTGGAACGGTATCAGGCCACCCTACCTGGTTGCTACTGAAAACGATGCTATGAATGGCGTGCCGATGTTATTCGGATATCTTCTGACAAATACGGCGCAGATGTTCTCTGATATCCGCACTTACTGGAGTCCCGAGGCAATCAAAAGAGTCACAAAAGCAAAACCCGGGGGACTTGCTGGCAACGGAGTCATTCATCTAATAAATTCGGGGGCATCAGCTCTTGACTTTTCCGGAAAAGAGACAAGAAAAGGAGAAGCCTGCATCAAACCTTTCTGGGAAGTAACAGGAAAAGATGCCGCCGAATGTCTTAAGGCAACCCTCTGGTCCCCGGCCAGCACCGGATATTTCAGGGGAGGAGGCTTCTCATCGCAGTTCACCACAAGGGATGTCATGCCTGTAACCATTTCCAGGATCAACCTTGTAAAAGGGATTGGTCCGGTAATGCAGATCGCAGAAGGATGGACCGTCGATCTTCCAGAAAAAATGAATAAGATCCTCACAGACAGGACCGATCCGGGATGGCCCACTACCTGGTTTGCTCCAAGACTGACGGGAAAGGGTCCGTTTACCGATGTATATTCGGTTATGGCCAACTGGGGAGCAAACCATTCAGCTTCCAGCTACGGTCACATCGGAGCTGACATGGTAACTCTGGCTTCAATCCTCAGGATCCCTGTTTGCATGCATAATGTTCCGGAAGATCAGATTTTCAGGCCAAGTTCATGGAATGCGTTTGGCATGGATAAGGAAAGTTCCGATTACAGGGCTTGTCAGACTTACGGGCCTCTATATAAATAAGGACATGCCATGGCATGTCCCAATTTCCCAACAATAAATAATTAGAATATGGAAAAACCATCAGAAGAAAGGAAAATTGAAATTGGTCCAGGGATCCTTGATAGTCTCAATTCCACCAGGAAATGGACCACATTCCTTGCCATACTTGGTTTTATTTTTCTGGGATTGCTGATAGTCGCAGGCCTGGTTACCAGTCTGTTCCTCACAACTTTCAGTACAACACAGGCTAATCTGGGAGTTCCGGAATCACTGATGATCCTGCTTTTTATAGTAGCCGGTGCAATCTATTTCTTTCCCGTTTTGTTTCTGTTCCGTTTTTCAAGAAATATAAGGGATGCCATTCATACCCTTGACCGCCAGAAGCTTGAAAAGGGTTTCAGAAACCTCAGGCTTTATTTCACATACATCGGGATAATGGTGATTGTCGTTCTCTCAATATATGTTGTGGGTTTACTTTTTGCAGGGGCATCAATGTCATTTCTGAAAGGTATGTGATTTATGCCGCGCGACATTGTAATAGTTTTTGACTGCGGTGCGACAAACGTCAGGGCAATAGCAATAAACAGCAGGGGAGAGATCCTTGCTTCCGAATCGTACGCGAATAATCCCCGGCCTGATCCTTTCTATCCTGCCTATAGGATCTGGGATATCAGTGAAATATGGGACAAAATGTGCCTCGCTTCGCGTAAGGTAATCACCAGAATTAATCCTGAAGAGATAGCGGGTGTAACAATAACAACCTTCGGCGTCGACGGCACCCTGTTCAAAAGTGATGGAAAAATGCTTTATCCAGTTATTTCGTGGCAGTGTGACAGGACTAAAGCCGTTATGGCTGATATAGGGAAATACATTCCGCTGGCTGATCTATACCGGGAAAATGGAGTCCTGCCTTTTAATTTCAATACGATAAACAAGCTTATCTGGTTTAAAGAGAACAGACCTGACATCCTTGATAAGAGCAGCAGATTTCTATTTATGCCTTCAATCTTCTCCTATCTTCTTACCGGTGAAATGGTAAATGATGTCACTATGGCCGGAACATCAATGATGACGGATCTTGAATTAAGAGGTTTTTCCGACAATATTTTCGGCAGGATCGGAATCGGGAAGGAATTGATGGGCCCGCTGGCAGAACCAGGCACAATCGTTGGGGAAGTTACCCTTAACGCATCCCGTAAGACATCAATTCCCGTATGTACTCCAGTAGTTGCAACCGGACATGATACCCAGTTTGCTGTTTTCGGGTCAGGAGCGGAAAGGAATCAGCTGGTACTTAGTTCGGGCACATGGGAAATACTTATGGTCAGGGCAGGAGATTTCAGGACCGGAACGGAACAGCTTGATCTTGGAATTACGACAGAGCTGGATGCCAGGCCGGGCTTGTTCAATATTGGCAACCAGTGGATAGCTTCAGGTGTGATTGAATGGGCCCGCCGTAATCTTTACAGCGATGCAGGTGATGACGCATATCAGAAAATGATAGAGGGCGCTGAACGGGTACCTTCCGGAAGCAATGGAATTAAGGTGATCCCCCGGTTTTATGAGGAGATGCGCGGCAATCCCGAAGGCCAGATACTAGGGCTTACAATGGAATCGACGAGAGACGAGATATTCAGGGCTATCCTTGAGGCACTTTCCGAAAGACTAGCAGAAGGGAAAAGAGCTCTTGAAAATGCAGGTGGATTCAGAACAGACAGCATTCTTTGTGTCGGAGGAGGCTCAAGAAACAGACTATGGAACAGATTGAGAGCAAATTATACCGGTGTACCGATAAAAACAATCAGCCAGAAGGAAACAACGGTCCTGGGAGCCTCATTGTTCGTCCAGGCTGCATGCGGAAATTATACATCACCCGAGGATGCCAGATCAGCTATAGATTATAAGACAGAAGTTATTGAACCCGATTAACAGTTTAATTTTGCGTGCTTTGCGCCTTCTTAGAGTGCTTTGCGGGTAAGAATGACTTTTCAACAACCCCGTTTTTAAAGAGGTTTAGAACTCCCTTTAGGGGCAGGGGGGTGAAAAAATCAAACAGTAATACAACATTATCCCCACTAAATCTGTTAGTTGTTCAAAACTTATTTATGGAAATAGCATATTTCAACGGAGCATATATTCCAAAGGATGATGTCAGGATAAGTCCGGACGACAGAGGCTTTCTTTTTGCAGAAGGAATTTATGAAGTAGTCAGATGGTACGAGGGATTCTTTTATGATATGGAGGGCCATCTGGCAAGGATGAAGAGAAGCCTAAGGGAAACGCTTATTCAGTGGCCGGAAGAGGATTCTTTTCCACTGCTTGCACGGGAGCTGATCAGACTCAATAACCTCGAAAAATCATCAGCACTTGTTTATCTCCAGGTCACAAGAGGCGCCGCAAAACGGACACACACCTTCCCTGCTCCTCCTGTTAGCCCTACCGTTTATGCTTTTGCAAGAGATTTTATCCCCGAAAACACCGGGAAGGAATCCGGAACAGGAATAATGCTTAAGGAAGATATCAGATGGGGGCGTTGCGACATTAAATCAGTTGCGCTGCTTCCGAATACGCTCTGCTTCCAGGAAGCTGTCGGCAAAGGATTCTCTGAATGCGCTTTTGTCAGGGATGGAATAATTACAGAATGTTCACATTCTAATATCTTTTTCGTGGTAAAAGGTATTCTTTTCACTCATCCCGAATCAGTTCATGTCCTGTCGGGAATTACCAGGAAGAATATAATCAGGGTGGCCAGAAAGGCAGGAATTCCGGTAAAGGAAGAAGCTGTTTCGGAAAAAAAGTTGGGCAAGGTTCAGGAAGTTTTCATTACAAATACATCAGGGGAGATCACTCCAGTGACAAAAATCGATAATCTGGTTATCGGAGGAGGAATACCCGGACCGGTTACCAGGATCATCAGGGAAAAGTTCAACGATGAGATCTGTTCCATAAAACATTCATGATCATACTTCTGGCTATACCTGAATTTTAATATATTTGCACAGTTTATTAAACGACAGGAGTATGATTTTAAGTGAACAGGAGCAAATCCGGAGAGATGCCCTGGCAGAGATCCGGAAACT
>DAIUKI010000020.1:0-4384 GCA_036848255.1 Bacteroidales bacterium
ATAAATGATTCATATTAAATATCTTAAATACCCCCTTCCTAACCTTCCCCCAAGGAGGAAGGAATTCTGTCATTGCCCCCCTGGGGGAAATAAGAAAGGGGGTTTTATATTCAAGATAGGTAATAGCTTATTTTTATGCCTTTTCATATTGTGTATTTCCAATCAATCATCGGCTCAAAAAAAAAGTATTCTATTTACGGATGTAGCAAGTCAGGCTGGTATTGATTTCAAATACACATTCGGTGATCTATCTTATGTCAATATTCTTGAAAGCAGCGGGTCGGGTATAACCGTATTTGACTATAACAATGACCGGTTAATGGATCTGTTCATTATGAACGGAACCTATATTGAAGGTGTTTCTGATCCCGAAGGAAAAAAATTAAGGAATACTCCCGACAGGCTGTACAAAAACAACGGGAACGGCACATTCACAGAAGTTTCAGAGAAGGCAGGCATTGCCGATACCAATTGGAGCATGGCTGCCGGAGCTATCGATTATGATAACGACGGCGATGAGGATCTCTTTCTACTGAATTATGGCCCCAATGTTTTCTACCGGAACAACGGGAACGGAACATTTACTGATATAACTAATCAAACAGGTCTCAGGGGCCCGGAAAAACTTAACGGATTTGTAAAATGGAGCATCGGCGTTTCGTTCTGGGATCATAACCACGATGGGAGGCTCGATGCAATGGTTGGCAACTTCCTGGCTTTCGATCCCGGTTATTTTACACCGGCGACACCCGACCTTATGCCCCACCCGTCGGAATATAAGGGCCAGGCTTCGATGCTTTATGAACAAAATGCGGATGGAAAATTCGTTGACGTTACCCGGAAGAACAGACTGTTTTATCCCGATTCCAAATGTATGGGACTTACTGTGTTTGATTATGATGATGACGGTGACCTTGATATTTTCCAGGCCAATGACCATCAGCTTAACTTCATGTTCAGAAATGAAAATGGAGTTTACAGGGAAGTCGGGGTGGAGATCGGTGTTGCCGCAAACAGCAACGGAAAGGGAGCCGGATCAATGCATGGCACGATCGGGGATGTGGATGGCGACGGTTTATTTGACATTCTTGTTGCCGATCTTGAATATGGAGCTCTCTATCGTAATAAGGGCAATGGATTCTTTGAAGATATAACGGAATTAAGCGGAATTCAGGGACCTCTGGCCGGAAAGGGAGCCTGGTCAGCTGCATTTATTGATTATGACAATGACGGGGACCTTGATATAGTTTCCGCAAATGGAACAGCTGAGGAGCTGATACTCCAGTATCCGCTTCTTCTCGAGAATGACGGCAAAGGTCATTTCAAAGATACGGGGAAGAATCACGGGGATTATTTTACTGAAAAGCGTTCGGGCAGGGGTCTTGCAGTACTGGACTATGATAATGACGGGGATATGGATATTGTGGTTTCTCATGTTGATCTGAAGGCAACCGCTGCTTTGCTCAGGAACGACGGAGGCAATTCAAACCACTGGCTTGGACTGACACTTAAAGGCAGTAATGGCCCTGCTTCAGCTGTTGCGGCGAAAGTCGTTGCAACAACGGGCACCATGAGACAGGTAGTTATCAATCAATGGGCAACAAGTTACCTCAGCAATAATGATCCCAGGATCCACATCGGACTGGGAAATGCAGGAATAATAAACACCCTGGAGATTTTCTGGACCGGAGGGAAGAAAGAGATTTACAGAAATGTGGCCACAGACCGGTATATTACGATAATGGAGGGAAAGGGAATTATAGAATAATAATTGACCAAAGTTGCTGGTTGCTGGTTGCTGGTTACTGGTTAGTTCGTTGATTAATAGATCTATAGTGATACTTCCCTAATTTTAACATTAATTTGTCTAATTCATATAACATTCATTTTTAAACAATTAGGAACCAGCAACAAGTAACTAGCAACTTAAATCCATTAAACTCATTAAATATGACCAATCAATACGTAAATAAAGTAACTGACCTCACAAATCCGTCAAGAAACATAATATACAATATGACCCATGAGGAGGCTGTTGAAGCTGTCAGGTCGGGGCTTGCTGAAGCAGTAAGGAAAATCGACGGCCAGTTTTCTCTTGTTTCTGTCGACGGCAAAACAATACGGATGGCCAGGTCAATAGGCCGCCCCATCCGCTATTTTATTGCAAAAAGGCCGGGCGGACCTGAGCTTGTTGTTGCCGAACGGATCGACACCATTTTTGATTACCTTAAAAAAGAGGGTCTCGATCATCAGTTCCATCCCTCATATACAAGGATGGTCCCGGCTCACTACATTACAAAAATAGAGCTTCTCGGATGCCCTGATCCCAACCCGGTATATGAAAGATTTTTTGAACCTGAAAGAAATAGATACCCGTCATCCGGTATTCAAGAAATTGGGGAAATTTATATCAGAACCTTATATGAAGAAATAAAGAAATGGCTGCTGTTCAAAGCCAAAACCGGACCTGTTGGTATAACTTTCTCTGCAGGAATTGACAGTGGTGCCCTTTTCCTTCTTGTTTATAAAGCTCTCATGGAGCAGGGCGGGAGTCCATCGCGCCTTAAAGCCTTTACCCTCAGCGTTGACGGAGGTGGTGACGATCTGGCTCAGGCAAGGAAGTTTCTTGATGATCTTGATCTGGGTTTTTTCCTTGAAGTAATTGAAGCAGATTATTCAGCCCTCGACTGGAAACAAACCATCAGGGTTGTTGAAGACTATAAACCTCTCGATATCCAATCAGCAACAATGAACCTGGCGCTGTTGAAGGGTATCAGATCGCGCTATCCGGATTGGAAATACCTGATCGATGGTGATGGAGGCAATGAGAACCTTAAGGACTATCCTATTGAGGATAATCCCGAGCTTACAATCCGAAGCGTCCTGAACAACCTGATGCTTTACCATGAAGGCTGGGGAGTCGGGTCAATAAAACACTCGCTTACTTACTCAGGGGGCTTAAGCAGGGCATTTATGAGGTCTTATACTACCGGTGATGCTCTCGGTTTCGATACTTTCAGCCCCTATACATTACCAAATGTGATCGAAGTATCAGAAGGTATACCATTTATTGATATTACCGGCTGGGATCATAAAAAACTGTATGATCTTAAGGGACAAATCGTTTCTGATGGAGTCAGGGCAGTCACGAGTATTTCCATGCCGGTATTCCCAAAAAGACGCTTCCAGCATGGGGCAGCATCTGCACATGCCTTCAACAACCTTTTCCCTGAGCGGGAAACAGCCTACCGCAAAGAGTTCCTTTCAAACTATGAATGATCTTCGGGATTTTGAGATAACAGATAAGTGGATCGTATCCTGCCGCGGAAATAAGAACAGCGTCGACCCGCGTAAACCTTATGCATGGCTCGTAGAAAAAGAAAGGACTTCATCAGGAACAATTGAGGATACGGCAACAATTTTCCTGACAAACAGGGAATGTCCTTTCCATTGCCTGATGTGCGACCTTTGGAAAAACACCACCGGCAGTTCAGTGCCTGAAAGTGCTGTCCCTGACCAGATTGAATGGGCATTGAATCAACTTCCTGAAGTAAAGCACCTAAAGCTTTACAACAGCGGAAGCTTCTTTGATAAAAAAGCGATCCCTGAAAAAGATTATCCTAAAATTGCATCACTGATAAGCAATTTCGAAACAGTTATAGTGGAAAGTCATCCGGGATATATAAATGAAGAGTGTGTAAGGTTCAGGGATATGATAAAATCTGACCTGCAGATCGCGGTCGGGCTGGAGACAGTGAATACTGCAATACTGGAAAAGATTAATAAAAGGATGACCCTGGACGATTTTGCCGGATCGGTTAATTTTCTCATGGATCATGACATTTTCACACGGGCGTTTATCCTTCTTCGTCCTCCTTTCCTGTCGGAATCCGAAGGGATTTTCTGGGCCGAACGCTCACTCGATTTTGCTTTCAGCGCAGGGGTTGAGTGCTGTGTTGTTATCCCTGTCAGGTCAGGTAACGGAGCAATGGAGCAACTGCAAAAAAAAGGATTCTTTGCTCCGCCTGAAATCCGCTCCCTTGAGAAAGTCGTGGAATATGGGATTGAACAGCAATCCGGCCGTGTCTTTGCTGATCTTTGGGACCTGAGACTATTCTCAAAATGTGATTCATGCCTCGATGAACGGATCAGACGTCTTGCAGAAATGAACCTTAACCAGAAGTTTTTAAAACGTATTAAGTGTACATGCGACACTTTATAAGGAACGTCTCCATACCTTAAGTCCGGCAAACGACATTACAAAATACACCAGATAGAGGACCGCAGTGGGATAAAGCCCCCTTGTCATAAAAATTATAAGTGCTACCGAATTCACGATAATCCATAAAAACCAGTGTTCATAGATCTTCCTGGCGAGCATCCA
>DAIUKI010000020.1:4484-15733 GCA_036848255.1 Bacteroidales bacterium
GCCCTTCGCCCCTGAGCCACCACACCCACCCCACACAGCTAATCACCAGGTAATACCCCTGCAGGCTCATGTCAGCATAAAACTTGCTTGTAAAAAAGACGATTATGTAAACAGCGGATGTTATTATACCTACCGGCCACAACCAGATGTTCTGCCTTATTTCAAGAAAGACATAGATTATTCCCGTTATGGCACCGAATATTTCGATCCAGTTTTTTGATAACCAGTCAGACATTGCTATTTTATCAGAATTTCAATCCGAGCTTTACAATAAAATTGATCCCGGCCTGCGGGAAATAATAGGCCCAGCTTTTTTCGGCTCCGTCTTCGTACCAGTTTCCGCCATAGGCATTGCTTTCGTACTTTGAATTGAATATGTTATTCACCAGGAGCTGGATGCTGGCACCCCTTATATGCTTTGTACCAGGGTCAATATCTATCATGAGGTTATTGTGGAAATAAGGATCTAACATCCTTTTGCTGTCCATTGTATTGTCGAAATATTGACTGCCCACATACTTGCTGATGAAATGAAGTCTGATCCGGGGAATTATCCTGATGGAAATATCACTGCTGCCGGTCAGCGAGGGAGAGTATGCGATATCTGATGTTCCTACCTTCCTGCTTTTATATTCCGATGACCAGTCGTCCGTATTATAATCAATATAATGTTCCGTAAAATCAATTATCTTATTCCTGCTCAGGGTAAGGGTGAAATCCCATCCTATGAAATCAGCAGGAATGAATCCTGCAATTATCTCTGCTCCTGCCCTGTAACTTTTTTCAACATTTGTCATTATGGGGTATCCAACATTGCTCAACTCACCGGTAGGAACAAGCTGGTCACGGTAAATCATGCCATAAAGGTTAAAGGCAAATGAACTTTTAGCAGATCTAATCCTGTAACCGAGCTCAGTATCTAAAAGCCTTTCTGGTTTTGGGGTTGCCCCATTATCACCTGAAGCCTCCTTGAAATCGGTTCGGGTCGGCTCCCTGTTTGCAACTGAAAATGAGAGATAGGCCTCCTGATTTGAGGCAATTGAAAGAAATACGCCTGCCTTTGGATTGAAGAAACTGAACATGTGCTTCTGACCTATATTTTTCAGATCATCATCGGCACCTTCAAGAATATAATTAATATACCTGTATTGAAGATCCCCGTAGGCAGAAAGCTTCTCAGTGACCGACCAGTTAATTTTTCCATAAATACTTATCTCTCCCTTCTCTCCATTGTTGAAGTACCACTGGTAATCTTTTTCGGTCGATCCAGGGTGTCTCATCCATATAATTTTACCGTAATGATCACCCGAATAGAGGTTTAATCCTCCCCCGATACTGGCATCAACTCTTTCTTTCCTGTAATTAAGAGAATATACGATCCCGTAGAAGTGGTTCGCCATCCATTTCCTGCGAATCAGATCGGTTTCCCATATAGTCTCGCTCCCGGTCGTAACCGGAACAAGACCGTATTTGCCAAAAGGCTCATCTTCCCTGAATTCCTCGTAATAACCTTTCCCCATTGTATAATGGAAAGCGGAATGAAGAGAAAGAACAGCATCCAGTTTCCGGCTGAATATCAGCTGGAAATGATTTTGTATGTAATTATCGGTTTCATTGTCATAATATCTGGTGAGTCCGTTCCCATCAGTATATTCCCCGGCCGGATTATATCGTCTGTCCGTACTCAGCATGTCTTCCGGGACACCCCACCATCCTATACCGGTTTGTTCCTTCCCAAGGATTATGTTCGCTTTAATAAGAGATTTACCTGTCCTGTAAAGCGCGCTCATGTATGCAGAATTGTGCTTCGATCCGGTCCGTTCAATAAACCCGTTGCTTCTGAGGTCAGAATAGCGCATCTGGAAGGCAAATCTCTCCTTCAGCAAACCGGTTCCGGCTGTAATATTATTCTTGAAGGTGCCGAATGATCCGGCCGATGAATTTATCTCTGCAAAGGGCTCATTTTCAATTCCACGGGTCTGAATATTTATTGATGCCCCAAATGCCCCGGCACCATTGGATGAAGTACCTACACCCCGCTGAACCTGTATATTGTCGACTGATGAAGCAAGATCAGGGAGGTCAACCCAGAACACCTGCTGCGATTCCGGATCGTTAAGCGGAATGCCATCCAAAGTGACGTTTATCCTGCTGGCATCGGTTCCACGGATCCTCAGGCTGGTATAACCAATGCCGTTGCCTGCCTCGGATGTTTCAATAAAGGAGGGTGTAAGGCCAAGAAGATAGGGAATATCCTGTCCGGTATTCCGTTTTTCGAGGATTTCACCGCTGACATTCGTATAGGCAAGGGGAGCGCGATCGCCTGCCCTTGTAGCACTGATAATCACATCGTTCGTAATAACTTCCATCGGCTTCAGCTGAACATTAAGAACTACGTCAGTACTAATCTCCTCTTCCCTCGTGAGTGTCTGATAACCGATGAAAGAAAATCGTACATTATAGCTGCCCTTCTTCAATCCGGTGAAGCTGTAATCGCCTTCTGTACCTGCATGTGTTCCCATATATGTGCCATCAATTGTGATGGTTGCACCGGCAAGAGGGCTGCCGCTGAGATCAGTCACTTTCCCTTTCAGGCTTTGACTAAACAGAGCTTCCTGACTGACAAGAAGATATGAAACAAAAACTAAGAACAGTATGAATCGGTTCTTCATTGTTATAAAAATTAATAAATATCGCTGGGTGCTTTTTCCCTCCGCCGGAATTACCCGGATCAGGTGTAAGGGTATGATCTCAGCCCGTAGTATTAAGGCACCCCATTTTCGATGATACAAAAGTACATCTTTTACCCGAATCTTTCCATGTCAATTCCGGATTTTTATTAAATTGCCATTTAAATATGGGATCCTTATGAAAACCCTTCTTGAGAAGCTGAATTACAAAGACTGGAAACGGATCGCACTTATCAATCCGGAAGAAAACTTCATTCTGGCTCCCTATGATGAAATCAGGGAAATACAGATAGATAATGAGATTGATGCGAAGTACCCTTATGATTTCATGATAATTTTTGTCCGGAAAGTCACTGAGGTCAGGGAAATCACTCCGGTTGCCCTGCATAATCTTACCGCGGACGGGATCCTGTGGTTCTGCTATCCAAAAAAAACATCAAAAAAGCACACTTCCAATATTGACAGGGATCATGGCTGGAAAACTTTAAACGACCTCGAGTTTTATGGCATCCGGATGGTATCAATCGATGATGACTGGTCAGCTCTGAGGTTCCGGAACATAAAATTTATCAAAGCTACGTCAGACAGGTTCCCTGTGAAAAAAGTATAGGAGAAGAGGGAGTGGGAGAAACGGGGAGCTTTAAACCGATTATGATAAAGACTACTACTATAGAAACTCCTCTCGGAGAAATGTCAGCTGCCGCTACAAAGGAGGGCATCTGCCTGCTTGAATTTACGAGCAGACCGGCTCTCGAATCTGAATTCAACAAGCTCGCCCTCACATTCAACGAAACGGTAAAGCCAGGCAGCAACAAACACCTGAGAACCCTTAAAAAACAGCTTAAGGAATATTTCAGGGGAAAACGGAAAGAGTTCATGCTTCCCCTTATCACCCCCGGAACTGATTTTCAGCTCGAAGTTTGGGATGCCCTGAAAAAGATCCCATATGGAAAAACAGTATCCTACCTCGAACATGCTAAAGCTATTAAGAATCCGGGAGCTGTAAGAGCAGTTGCGGGGGCAAACGGATCAAACCGGATATCAATAGTGATCCCCTGCCACAGGGTAATAGGCTCCGACGGCGATCTGGTGGGCTATGGCGGAGGTCTCGAAAAGAAAAGGTGGCTGATAGACCATGAAAGGAAATTTTCAGGCAAACCAGTCGATGGTACACTTTTCTGAATTTATTTTCAACTCTAATATCCATAAAATGAAATTAATTGCACGACAAAAAAATCTTCTGGTCATTTTCCTGCTGCTTGTCATCGTTATGCTGACAGGATGTGCGAAAAATGAAGTAATTGATCAGTGTCTAACGGGTCACAGGTACGGATTCTTCGGGGGATTGTGGCACGGATTTATCGCACCGTTCGATTTTATAGGGATGCTTTTCAACAGGGATATCACAATGTATGCACCAAACAATAATGGCGGGTTCTACGCGCTGGGGTTCCTCCTGGGAAGCGGCGGCTGGGGATTTTTCGGCAGTAAAGGGGTCCACAGTGTTCGGCACAGGAAGGTCACCATCCGGTCGCAGAAGTTTGATAAGGCTGAAATTGTGGGGTGATAAAAACCTCTCCCCAAACCTCACGCCAGTGTTTGCAAAAATGCTCAAAATGCTTCTTAAAACTACTGCGGTGTTATTCTCAATAATTCCGTTAATCGCACTTAATAGCTGCAGTACATCAGGAGATGCATCCTCCGGACAATTATCAAGGGTACCGAACTGGAAGAACCTCTATTTTTTTCATTCAGGGGACAGTACCTGGATCGTCAAGCCGGTCACTGAGGCCGGAAATCAATTCACGGGGATAATTTATAACCCTGAAGTGGTCAGGAAAAGCCGTCAGGTCCACATTTACGCGGAACCGCTCTCTGCAATACAGATTCAGAGCGGCAGGCTGACGGTCCCGATGGAAAATATTGTAAAGGTTGAAAACCACAGGATTGGTCCGGGTATAATACTGGCATCCATCGGGGTTGTGGCACTCCTGTTCCTTATTCCGACGGTCCTTTAACCTGCTGGTTGGAGCCATTCGCCTTATCGCCCTTCTTCTTCTGTTTTATCCCCTTCACGACCAGGTATATGACAAAAACTGCTCCCAGGACATAGAGAATATCGTCCACATAAGGGAAGATCTTGTCTTTCACACCATAAAGATAGTAGCCGATAACGGCGAGGATAATGTTCCAGATACCTGCTCCTGCTGTTGTATAAATGATGAAATCGCGGATATTCATATTAGCCAGACCAGCCGGAATTGAAATGAGCTGACGTACCGCTGGAACCAGCCGCCCGATAAATGTGGACGACTTTCCGTGTTTTATAAAATACTCCTCCGCCCGTACGACCTTTTCTTTCGAAAGTAGTAATATTCTTCCCATCCGTGAATCTGCAAACCTGTAAACAATAATGCGTCCCAGATATTTTGCAAGGTAATAATTGATAAGTGCTCCTGCCAGAGCTCCGACGGTCCCTGCCAGCACAACCCCGAATACATTCATTTCCCCCTGTGCTGCTTTCCAGGCTGCAAACGGGATCACAACCTCCGAAGGAAAAGGAATGAATGAACTCTCAATTGTCATCAGCAGGGCAACGGTGAAATAGTTCAGATTGGCCATGTACCAATCAATAACAGGCTGCAAAAATTCTATCATCTGGCTTTAAAATCTATTATAAAAACATTTACCGATAACGGCCCCGCGTCAGAAATTATTTTCCTTCCGGCCACTTTAACCGGAATTGTTAATGGATAAATTGCCTTTGGATCAGCAATACTGTTGAAATCATCTTTATTCCCCGATTTAAGTGTTTCCTTCATTGCTGTTTTTCCATATGGAAGAGGGCCGAGTGTCAACGTCACCGGCCTGGCCCTTTCGTTCGAATTCACGATTTTAATATAGAGTTTCCCTGCTTTCCTGTCAATTGTACTGCTGGCGTAAATACCTTCCTGCCCTGTCAGGTTTTTACCGTCTGACCTTACCGCCACAACATTTGTTCCATTGTAATTTGAGAAGAATCTCTGGACATAGTAATTGGGTGTCCCGATTGTTGTAAGGTTATCAAACCAGATAAGATCGGGACGCCACTGCCATGCATCGACATGTGCCAGGAGGGGAGCATATGATGCCATATTTACAACGTCGGCGTTCCGCTCAAGTCCGGTCATAAATGCAGCCTCGCAGAGAGCGCTCCACCATGTATTCCTCGATTCTGATTCAGTTCCTTCCTTTCCATGAGCAGCATATTCCCCGGCAAAAACCCTGATCCCCTTCCTGTCATAATTATCGTATCTGGTGGCATTCTTCAGAAACCAGTCGGGCGGCATGTAATAGTGCTCATCTATAAGATCGGGACTCAGTTTTTTAAGTTCACGCCAGCCGTACTCAAAATATCTGCCGGCTGAGGAGGGGCCTGATCCCGAAACCAGCTTTATTTCAGGATATTTTAATTTTAGAGCTTTCTCAAATATCTTATACCTTTCAATGTATTGTTCATCCCATTGTTCATTTCCGACGCCAAGGAATTTAAGGTTGAATTTTCCAGGGTGTCCCATCTGTGCCCTAAGTCCTCCCCATTTTGTAGTCACCTCCCCGTTGGCGAACTCGATAAGGTCAAGTGCATCCTGAATATAGGGATCTAGTTCCTCCATGGGAACCACTTCGGCTGCATTGAACTGGCACGACATACCGCAATTAAGTATTGGAAGCGGTTCTGCTCCCAAATCTTCAGCCAGAAGGAAATATTCAAAAAATCCGAGCCCGAACGACTGAAAATAATCAGGTGCCTGACGACTCGCAATTTCAACGTTCCATCTGTTCATGATCATCTTCCTCTCTTCGACAGGGCCCACGGTAGTTTTCCATTGGTACCTGTTTCCAAGGTTCCTGCCCTCAACTATACATCCTCCCGGGAACCTGACGAAACCCGGTTTAAGATCCGCAATCATTTGGACAATATCTTTCCTGAGACCCTTCTTACGTCCTTTCCATGTATCCTCAGGGAAGAGAGATATCATATCAAGATCGATGCTTCCGGTTCCGGTCAGAGTTATTCTCATCTGTGCCTTCTGTTCGGTCGCAGAAGCCGTTAATGATGCCTGGTAACCTTTCCATGCTTTCGAAAATCCCTGTAGTTCAGTCTTTCCTATTACCTGTCCCGAGGGTGTTATCAGTTCGGCTGTCATTTTAATATCTGAGTTATCAGAGAGTCTTGCCGATACCGAAAAATTGTAAAGTTCATCTTTCCTGATCCCCATACCGCGGAATCCTTCATTTGCAAATCCGAAGGTTCCCACTGAGGAATCGATATAAACCCTAATGAAATGCGGATTCGAAGGTCTGAAAGGTGAATAGAAATTCGGGATCATCCGTCCGGTGCCGTTTTGATTTGATGCTGCCCGCCATCCTGACATTGGCAGGTCAAACTCAAATGATCTGTTTTTTACAAGCTCTGCATAAATTCCTCCGTCAGCGGCAAAGTTAATATCCTCAAAAAAGACACCCCACATTGTCGTCTGGATCTCTGCTCCCGGTTTATCGGACTGGACCGATATCTCCAGCATATCCTGTGCTGTAATATTACCGTTGGCAAGTATCAGCGTCAGCAATAAGATAACTGCTCCTTTACTTTTCATTTTGATCGAAATGAATGGTTATCAAATAATGAGACTAAATTAACACAATTAAGTTTGAATAAGGGCTTCCTTCAAGGAATTGCCCTTAACGATAGTTATGAGTTTCCTGGAACAAATTAAACATTATCAAATTTCTGTGCAATTCAAATAGTCATATTCTCATATACACATACTAAAATTTACTTTCTTTGCAGGATAGGAAATTCGTACACCACATTAATATAAGTAACTTTCATGCAAACCACAAGAATCTTTGATGTCCTTGACAGATACAGGGATAAATTTCCGAAGGATGATGCATTGTGCTTCAAGCGAAATGGGGCGTGGGTTAAATTCAGCTCTCAGGATTATATCGAATACTCTTACAATTTCTGCTATGGGCTTTATGAACTTGGGTACAGAAAAGGTGACAAAATAGTGACTGTAACCAACAGCAGGCCAGAATGGAATTTCATCGATACCGGAATGACAATGCTTGGAATAGTGCATGTTCCGGTTTTTACCTCCCTTAATTCAGCAGAATATGAATACATAATCAGGGTTTCGGGAGGTAAAATGATAATTATTTCCGATAAAAAATTGTTTAATACCGTTAACCCGGCAGTTAAAAATATCGGACCCTCAATTCCTTTGTACACCTTCGATGAGATAACAGGTGCAATGAACTGGCTCGATATAGTAAATAAAGGAAAATCATGTTCCGGAAAGACAAAACAGATTGTTGAGGTTATAAAAAATCAGATAACACCTGAAGATATTGCTACTCTGATCTACACCTCGGGCACAACAGGCAAACCCAAAGGGGTTATGCTATCACATAGGAATCTTGTTAGTAATTTCATTTCGGCGGCAGGGGTTTTCAATCTCAAAGCGGCAGATAAGTATCTGAGCATTTTACCATTATGCCATGTCGGCGGCCGTATTGGAAATTACCAGACTCAATACAGTGGCACCAGCATTTATTATGCTGAAAACATGGGATCGATTGCCCAGAACATGGCAGAAATAAAGCCTGACGGATTCGATGCTGTACCTCGTATCCTTGAGAAATTTTATGATATTATTATTTCAAAAGGGAAAAAACTCTCCGGAATTAAAAAATCCCTGTTCTTCCGGGCAGTTGACCTTGGCCTGAAATATAAACCGTTCGGTGAAAACGGTTGGTTCTATGAGCTGAAACTGAAAATGGCCGATAAGCTAATCTTCAGCAAGTGGAGAGCAGCACTGGGAGGAAATGTAAGGATCGTGGGATGCGGAGGTGCAAGTTTACCGTCAAGGCTTGAGAGAGTATTCTGGGCGGCAGGCATCAAAATAATAAATATGTACGGACTGACAGAGACTTCGCCTATCATTACAATTAACAGGACCAACAAGGGAGGCGCAAAACTTGGATCAGTGGGGAGAGTTATCGAAGGTGTTGAAGTCAGGATAGCAGACGATGGCGAGATTCTCTGCAAAGGGCTCAATGTAATGGTTGGTTATTATAACGATCCTGTCCTTACAAAATCGGTTTATGATGATGACGGATGGTTCCATACAGGTGATATCGGCTACCTTGAAGAAGACGGGTTTCTTATGGTTACTGACAGGAAGAAGGAAATATTTAAATTATCGAATGGTAAGTTTATCGCCCCTCAGCTGATTGAAAACATGTTTAAGGAATCATTTGCCATTGATCAGATTATGATTGTGGGTGAACATGAAAAATTTGCAAGTGCCCTTATCTCCCCGAATTTCAAGTATTTTGATGAGTGGAAAAAGGAAAACAATATCTCATTCTCCGATTCCGTGGAGATGATAAGACTGCCTGAAATAAACTCCCTCTTTAATTCAGAAGTTGAAGCAATAAATAAACGGCTCAGCCCTCCTGAGAGGATCAACAGGTTCAGGCTGGTTCCGGATGAATGGAGCCCTGCCTCCGGAGAATTATCTCCAACCCTGAAACTCAGGCGTCAGTTTATCTCAAATAAATACAGGGAGATCCTGGATCAGATTTACATGAAGTAAACTGCAGTCACGGTTATTCAACTGACCTGTTCATGAAAATAATAAGGGTAACTGACAAAAAGACTAGCAGGGATTTCCTACAGGTCGCCAAAATAATTTACAGAGATGATAAGACATGGGTATGCCCCCTTGACAATGATATTGGAGCCGTGTTTGATCCGGGCAGGAATCCCTATTTCGCACATGGTGAAGCAGATAGATGGCTACTGGTCGACGATAAGGGCAAGCTCATCGGAAGAGTAGCTGCCTTCATCGACAGAAATCTATCACACTCATATGACCAGCCCACCGGCGGGATGGGATTCTTTGAATGCATTAACGACAAAACTTCAGCATTCATACTTTTTGATACTGCAAGGGAATGGCTGAGGTCGAAGGGGATGGAGGCAATGGACGGACCCATAAATTTTGGTGAAACTGATAAATACTGGGGCCTGCTTGTAAATGGATTTACCCATCCCTCCTTCGATATTGCATATAACCATCCTTATTACCAGGGTTTGTTTGAATCTTATGGATTCATGACCTATTATAAAATGGAAGGCTTCCATTTCGACATTAAAAAGCCATTGCCCGTAAGATTTCAGAAAATTGCCGGATGGGTTGCCGCAAAGCCGGGTTATGAATTTCACCACTTCACTTGGAAGGACCAGGAAAAATTTTCTAAAGACTTCGCTAAAGTTTTCAACGAAGCATGGGCCTCATTTAAGGTCAATTTTGAACCTCTTGAATATGAGTATATAAGAGGTGTACTGAACAAGGCAAAACCAATCCTTGATGAAGAATTCATCTGGCTGGCATATTTTAAGGGAGAACCCATCGGAATATACCTGATGTTCCCCGACTTCAATCAGATACTTAAACACCTGAATGGCAGGCTCGATCCGGTCAGCATAGTCAAATTTTTCTTCCTTAAAAGACGTAAAACCATGACCAGGGCAAGGGGCGTCCTGATGGGCGTAATACCAAAGTTTCAGGGAATGGGAATCGAATCAGGCTTCATCCTTAACCTCAGAAAGGTATTTGACAGGAAACCGCATTACAGTGAAATTGAATTCTCATGGGTGGGCGACTTTAATCCCAAAATGAGGAAAATATTCATCTCTGTCGGAAGCATTCCGGTAAAAAATTATATCACATACAGATACCTTTTCGACAGAACACAGGAGTTTAAAAGATACCCTATCCCTGAAATTAAAAATTATCAAGTATGAATTATGATATCATAATAATAGGAGGCGGACTGGGGGGCCTGACCGCCGGTGCAAAACTTGCAAGGGAAGGTAAAAAAGTGCTGCTCATCGAGCAGCATAACCGGCCCGGAGGCTGTGCAACAACTTTTACCCGGGGTGATTTTACAATGGAGGTTGGTTTGCATGAGATGGACGGACCTTCGCCGGGCGACATGAAATCCCGGATATTCAATGAACTTGATGTTTCAGGAAAGGTAGAGTTTATAAGGGTGCCCGATTTCTACAGATTTGTAAGCGACCATCTCGACATTGTCATACCTCATGACCCCGCTGAGGCCATAAAGGTACTTGGCAGGATATTTCCCGGGGAGACTGAAGGAATAAAGGCATTTTTTGATCAGATCCTGAATCCAAAAAAGAAATCAGGTCAAAATGCGGCTATAAATGAACCTAGTCTTGGTGAATTCCTTGATTCAATTATCCGTGATGAAGATCTTAAGCTTGTCCTGCTTGGCAATCTCGGATATTTCCACGATGATCCCTATTCAATTTCATTGAATTATTACTCAGTGGCTCAGGGGAGCTACTTTAAAGGAGCCGCAAGCTATATTAAGGGAGGTTCACAAAGGCTATCGGATCATCTTGCAGATTATATAGGAAATCATAACGGCACTGTTTTGCTTAACCATCTGGTAACGGGAATAATGACAGATGGGAACAAA
>DAIUKI010000021.1:0-15705 GCA_036848255.1 Bacteroidales bacterium
AATGAAGACAAAGCTTTTAGTGATATTATGAAATATACATTAAGAAAAATATGATATGAGGTTATCCCATAACAAGAATCAGTCTTTAAACAGGATATTTTTAGATATCCTGTTTTGGCTGTTCTCTTATTTTATTTTTGCCCAAATATTTAAGATTTCTAATAAAGTTACACAAATCGATTATATTTTTTCCGGCCTGTTCCACGTGAGTTTATTTTTCGGTGTATATATCAACATAGGGTTGCTGATGCCAAATTTGTTTGGTAAGAAAAAATACCTTATTTACTCTATTGCTTTAGTAGCGACCATTTCTTTATCAACTATCATAAATCTTATCACATTTAACTGGTTAGCGGATATTGTGTTTCCTGATTTTTATTTTGTTTCACATTTTGATTTCTTTGAAATTGGAACGTTTATAGTTATCTATATTCTGATTACAACTCTTCTAAAACTGTCCCAATCCTGGTTCGAATTACAGGAAGTAAACAAAAGGATTACCCGAATTGAGAAAGAAAATATAAAAAGTGAACTTAATGCGTTAAAAGCACAAATCAATCCTCACTTTTTATTTAACAGTCTTAATGTAATTTATTCTCAAGCAATTAAAAAATCAAATAAAACACCTGATGCAATCATTCAATTATCTGATATTCTCAGGTATGTTATTTATGATTCTACGAAAGATAAAGTATCAATAAAAACAGAAATAAAATTAATCGAAGATTATATTGAGTTACAGAAATTCAGGGTTGACACAACATCAAGTATTAAATTTGAACATAAAGTGCAAAATGAAGATTGTAATATAACCCCTATGCTACTTTTGCCTCTTGTGGAAAACAGCTTCAAACATGGGATAAAAGGCGAACTCGGGCATACCTTTGTAGCCATTAAACTGGAAGCAAACAATAATAATATTCTGTTTGAAATAGAGAATAATAAAGGAATTGGTGAAATTGTCGAAAACGATGGGAATAGTGGCATTGGTATTGCGAATATCCGTCAAAGACTAAATTTGTTATACACAAGCAAACACAAATTCGAAATAGAAGAAAGCACAACTACATTTAAGGTAAAAATGATACTCGCCAATGAAGGTTAATTGCATAATCGTTGATGATGAACCTGCTTCACGGGAAATATTGGAAAAATATGTTGCAGATTGTTCCTATTTAAATCTTGCAGAGACATGTAAAAATGCTTTTGAAGCTGCTGAAGCAATAAACAATTTTGATATACAGCTGATTTTTTTGGATATAAACATGCCGAAATTGTCGGGCATGAAATTCTACAGGTCATTAACAAATCCACCATTTGTAATTTTCACAACGGCTTATCCGGAATTTGCTGTCGAAGGTTTTGAAGTCAATGCAGTAGATTTTTTATTAAAACCATTTCCATTTGAACGGTTCCTAAAAGCTGTAAACAAGGCAATTGATGTCCTGAAAATTCAACGTAATGACAATGTTAGTTACGAATATATTTTTCTGAAATCCGACAAGAAAATTCATCGGGTAATTATCAATGAAATTTACCATTTAGAGTCTGTTGGAGATTATGTAAAGGTGTTTTTTAGCGGTAAATTTATCATGGTTCACGATACCTTTCAAAATCTACTAAATCAATTACCTGATAAGCTTTTTGTCAGAATACATAAATCTCATGCAATTGCCATTAACAAGATTGATAACATCGAAGGTAATATGGTAAAAGTAAAAGATAAATTTTTACCAATTGGTCAAACATTCCGTAACGAGTTTATGAATCTAATCAAAGGTAGTTAGCTGGTATAAAACAACATTTGCCAGGGGCGTTGCATGCAACAGCCAAAAAAAAACACCTACACGTCATCTGTGTAAGTGTTTCATTTTCAAGTAGCGAGACGGGGGAATGATCCCCGGACCTCATGATTATGAATCATGCGCTCTAACCAACTGAGCTATCTCGCCCTTTGTCTGCCGAAGCTGTAGCGAAGGCGGAAGTTTTGCGGGTGCAAATATATGCAGTAAATGCCAAAATTCCAACACGGTTTCTTGTTTTGATAATTTTTGCTATATTGCAAAATAGTAGGTATCTGACAACCTCGCCGGAATGAGAATTAAATACGATCTTGAATATACCCTTAACTGCTCCCCAAAAGTGCTCTTTTCGAGACTGAGCACACCAGCCGGCCTCAGTGAATGGTTTGCCGATGACGTTACCATCGAAGGCGGCCAGTTCACCTTCCACTGGGGCAAAACTGAATACAAGGCAAGGCTTACTGCCCTGAAGGAGAATAAGCTCGTTCGATTCGACTGGGAAGACAGTACAATAGATAAGGAGACAAACTTTTTCGAGTTCAGAATAATAGTCCATGATATCACAGGCGACCTCGCCCTTTTAATTACGGATTTTGCGGAACCCGACGAAAAGGAAGACGCCATCTACCTCTGGGATACTCAGATAAACGATCTGAAAAGGGTACTGGGCTCATAATCAATAAATCAAAATAAGAGGCACTGTCATTTGTGGCATCAGTGAGGGATCCCTTTCTTTTCTTCCATGTATATCTTCCCGATATTTATGACCGACTTTTCAAGCGGAGTAAACGTAAAGCCCGTACTTCTTACGAGTTTACTGCTATCATAGGTAATCCTTGACCAGGCAACTTTTATCATCTCTTTTGTAAGTATTGTCTTTCCCCTTGTAACGATTTCAATAAGATGAACTGCGGGCATCAACAGATAAGAAAAAAACCGCGGAACTCTGATCATCGGCCTCCTGGCTTTCATACTCCCGGCTACCATTGTAAAGAACTCTTCATAAGTTGGGTTATCCGCGTTAATTATAAACCGCTCACCGGAAATACTGCTCCTCATTAATGTAATCATCGAATTTACCACATCATTCACATCGACATAGCCTGTGGTCCCGGTTGTACAAAACAACATTCCCCTGTCAATTTTAGAAAAAAATGATGACGAACCACGGCTCCAATCGCCGGGTCCCAGTATAATTGTCGGATTAACGATTACCGCATTCAATCCGTTACTGATTCCATTCCATACCTCTTTCTCTGAAAGATATTTGCTGGTTGCGTATGCCGAATGATGCCCTTCGCCGTTCCATTCATGCGTTTCATCGACCAAAACCTCTCCGTCATTGGCTCCCAGGGCAGCGTTGGAGCTGACATGGCATAACTTCTTTATATTGTTTTCAATACACCCTTTGACAACATTAAAGGTCCCTCTGACATTGTTATCAATGATATGGTCACTGCTGTGGGTTTTAAAAGAAACTGCAGCGGCGCAATGATAGACGAAATCAGCTCCCTGCATGACTTTTGCAAGATGCTCATAATCGCATATATCGCATTCGGTCCACTCAACAAGTTTCAGCAGGTTTTCGGCATCACCTTTATAATATCCGATGACTTTCTTCAGGATATCCCTGTTGCTTGTTTTTCTGTGAATTGCCCTGACCTTTTCGCCCTTTGATATCAGGGCATAAATAAGATGACTGCCCAGAAGCCCCGTGCCTCCTGTTACAAATACGGATTTTGTATTATTCTTCAAAAAGGTATTGATTTAATTGTTTATTGTAAATCCCAGCTTGTCCAATCCTTCCATTATTTCCGGACACGACATAAACAGTTCCCAGAGCAATCCGGTTCTGTAATTCTCGATCATTACAACTGCCGGCCCCTGGTCGATCGCAAGGTATCGTTGAGGATACCAGTTGTCCTGTTCGCTGAATGCATCATAGAAACCATAGGGTCCCCACACCCTTTCACCGAGGTGATCATAAAAATAGCGTATTGCGTCCAATGACTGTTCAGGGGTATAGGGTGTTGAAGAAAGTGCAGCCGTTGGAGATATTACTCCCAGGTCACTGGCTTCACCAGGAGCATGTGCCGAGTAACCCTTCATTGAATAGCTGGCTGTAAGTCCCCAGCAATCTTTATTATAGCCTTTGAAATTTTTTGGATTTTCAACACACCAGCTCCAGTTTATAAGAGTATGGTTCCTGTTATGTTCCCAGTAATCAGCGTATCTATCTGTCAGGTTTCGTGGATCGAGCCCGAGAAATGAATAGTGCGACCAGAACAGGGGCCCTCCATACTCTTCGGCACCGTTATGTTTAAGTTCCAGGAGATATCCGTATTTTTCACTGCGGGCCTTTATCCCTCCGCCTCTGGCCCAGCCCTGGTGATAAGCTTCAGCCATGACGGGATACGTGGGAGAGGAAGCCGCAAGGATATACATTATAAGGCATTCATTATATCCCTCAACGGGAAAATTCATCTCCCAGCCATAATCAGGGGACCAATGCCAGTATATCACTTCTTCGCCTCCCTTTGTGAACCAGCTCCATTCAACCTCTCTCCATAATTTGTCAATATCTTCGGCAAGCTTCACTTCAGCTTCATTCCCGTCCATGAAATACTGTCTTACTGCAAGCAATCCCTGTACAAGATAGGCAGTCTCGACAAGATCAGCTCCGTTGTCTTTAGGGGAGAATGGCTTGACTTTTCCAGTTTCGCCATATAGCCAGTGTGACCATGCCCCATGAAAGCGATCAGCTTTCTCAAGGAAGGTAACTATCTTTTGAAATATTACCACTCCTTCCTCCCTTGTGATGAATCCTCTTTCGATACCGGTCAGGATCGCCATCAGGCCGAACCCCGATCCTCCTGATGTTATCACATTCATATCGTTTTCGGGATAAATACCATCGACATGAAAACGCTCCCGGGCCATTCCTGAAACCGGTTCGGCACCTTCCCAGAAATACTGAAAGGTCCGGTACTGGACCAGAGTCAGCAAAGAATCATCCGAAATTAATCCTGCTGCATTTTCCGGAAATGTGTTACCTCTTTTTTCTCCTGTGTTTCTCAGATCTGAGGATCCAAGAAACAATATCACAAGAATAATAGTAGCTATCCTCATATGAAGAATTTTAAAATGGTTATCTGAATTGGCCATCAAAGCGAACATAAGTTAATCATCATAGTCGGGATAGTCATCTTTTATTAAATGGATCATTCGACACTAAAGGTTTTCCTTGCTGAAATTAGTTCACCTTCGGAGGTTATTCCCTGAACATTGATTTCATATTCAGAGACAAAATCAGAAGTCCAGAATTCAAACCTGACTTTACCTTCGCTGTCTGTCTTAACAGATGGATTCCAATAGAGAGTATTCCTGAAGTCAGGAATAGTGCTACTCTTAAGACCTGTTGTAGAGTAATCGGGTGAAAAGAATGACTGTACTGGTTCAATTACTCTGTAGGGGAATCTGATCATATAATCTGGTAATGAAATACTGCTGAAATCAGCAGAGTTTGTTGTTATATTTACTAACCCCGGGAAGGAATAATTTCCAACAAAATATTTTTCCTTAATCACATCAATTCTTTCAACAATTGAAGGATCGAGTGCCTCAATGATGGAGGCATCTTTTATTTTTACT
The DNA here is from genome assembly GCA_036848255.1 of Bacteroidales bacterium. Taxonomy (GTDB): domain Bacteria; phylum Bacteroidota; class Bacteroidia; order Bacteroidales; family VadinHA17; genus LD21. The sequence goes on from DAIUKI010000021.1 coordinate 5,454, forward strand.
CCATCCAGAAAAAGATCCGGTGATAATTCATACCTGTTCTCATTTATTCGATCGGTAATAAGAATTTCATACCCGGAATCTCTCTTTTTCAACGAAACATATGGTATAAGTTCATAAAAGACCTCTTCCATTTCAGGCAGGGTTACATATTCTGCCATAATAAGCTCAATATCCGGTTTCCCATAGAACCTTTTCGGAGTTAACGGGTGCAAGGCACTTGTCACAGGTCTAACGGAAGATGATACACCATAAATCTTTCTTACCTGGTAATTGACACTCCAGTCAGTAATATACTGAGGAATTAAAATTTCATCGGTGCCGGAAGCTATTTGATCCGGGGCATGCTGTTCAGCAAATCCCGACTCAAGAATGATCTTCTGCGTCCTGCTTTCTCCATCAGGCATAAGTACTAAATCTTTTATGCTTGTATCAATCTGGATATTAAAACTGAAATTCCCTGCACTATCTGTCTTTGCGTATTGAAAATCCGGTTCTTTACCTGGCATGCAGAGTAAAACATACTCTGAAGAAGATAATGGTTTATTTCCGGAAGTCAGCTTCCCTCTTAGCTGGTGAAACTCCTTCTCCATCCTGTACACATAATCGGGTATTTTACCAGATAATCCGATTTCTGAACCGAATATCAAATAATCCATCATACCGGCCCTATAACTGCCTTCAGTTAATGGAGAAACCGAAACGCTGATATTTCCGGATTCTAATTTGTTTATTAATGAATTGGTGGCCTCCAGGTCCACAATAACTTTTTCTCTCACTCCGTAACTGTCTCCTGATTTTACCGAAACAGCAAGAGTGTCCCGCATAAATCCGGAACTTGACTGTTCTTTAATTCCATCAGTATCAATCGTGGCATTACCTGATATTCCTTTTAGCCTTTTGTTATTAAATGGATTGAATATCCTGATATCCCTGATAAAAAAATTATGGGGAAGGAAATTCTTCATACTGTTTGTATAAGCCCTGATTGTATAAATGCCTGTGCTTAAAGTATCGGACAGAGTTATTTGTCCGGGCCCGAAGCCATTTTCAAGATAGATCCTTTTTTGTGCAACAGGTCTGTTTTCAGTATTCAAAAGTTCAAAATATACAATTTTGCTCGTAGCTGATGGTTTATGACCCTGCCTGTCAATCAGATAAATTGCAAACCAAAGGTCTTCACCTGAAATATATTCATCCTTGTCGGTGTGGATGAAAACTTCTTCCTGGGGCACGGTTTCAAGGTAGCTTTGAAATCTCTGTCTTAAAAGGTCAGTAAAATTATTTTGTCCCTGGCAATCATAGTTCTGACTGATCAGGAAGAAAAAAAAGAAAAGAAGAAAAGCGGGCTTATTATTTTTCATGCCATTTTTTTCAGATAATACTGTTTTAATCACCAATCCAAAATTCCGGCTTTATATTTGTCCCTCTGACAGTGCAATCGGCACACCCTTTTTTATCGGTTAGTATTCTTACCCTTGGACTTCCGAAGCCCCAGGAACCTGGCGGATTATCTGAAAGCACCCACACACTTTCATCCAGTCCCCAGATTTCAACCTCTCCATATACAGTATCGATGGGACAATCAGGGTACTGATCTATAATACCCCCAAAATCATCCTGTATGAAGATCCTTTTTGAGGATTTTGCAGAGACACTGAAATACCCAAGCACATCTTCTCCGGGATTTTCAACACAGAAAATATTGCTGGGAACTGATGCTGGAATGATGTCATAAAGTCCGCCAGCCTGATCAGTAATATTCTGTATTTTTTCCCAGTAAATATATTCATCTTCACTTAAGGAGTATTGATTGACAGATATACTGTATTTCCTTAGCAATCTGTCGGTAGTGTTTGAAATAGATGTGACAGGATGCCGGATTATTCTGGATTCATTAAAGGCAGCTGTACTTTTTATATTGATTGTCGCTGATGTGTCAGAAACCCAGCATTTATTCTTTTCCACAGGCCATAAAAGCCTCAGCACCCAGGTTTCGTTAAAATCCCACCGGAAGTATTTGTTCAGGTTTTGAGGATCATGCGTGTCGAGATAGATATTGCAGCCATCTATCCCAAAGAAATTCTCAAATCCTTCTTTAATTACCGTTTTTTCATAATAAATACTGTCAATCGGAGGCACTGGTTTCATTTCCACCGGGAAGGACTCATAATTAGTAATATTAGCTTCATTATTTGAAACTATACCTAATGTATAAATTCTTCCTATCTGACCTCTGAAAGCTGAAGGGTTCGTTATATAAGTTCCCGCCTCTTTCTCAACCAATGGATAATTATTCCCGAGGTCATCCTTTAGACTGACAAAACATCCCGATAAAGGTTTTGCTTCACTCTTCTTTCCAAATGGCAATGATTTTGATAGTCTTATCGTATTGGGACCCGGCTGATCAGTAATTAATCCTTCCACAACAAGAAGCTCCTTCTCTTCTTCAGTCTCAGGAGTGAACTGGACAATGCATCCGGTCAGAAGAATGAATACAGACAACAGAATTAATCCTGATAAAGGATGAAGAAAGTTAAGATCTACTAATGGTAGCCTTATAGAATCCCGACTATCAGGAAGTTGTTTCATTGGTTTTAATTATGTTGTATCAGTTTCATTTTTAAAAATCAAAGCTAAAGGTAACTGAAGGAATTGCCTGCCCGAAAACTGACAGCTTATACCCGTTAATGACCTCTCCTTCCTTCTTAAAGTATATTGAATATACATTCTTCCTTCCCAAAAGGTTGTAAACAGAGAATGTCCAATTTGGATAGGCAATCTGTCGTAACCGTAGGCTTCCCCCGATTCTGAAGGAAAGATCAAGACGTGAGTAATCAGGAATTCTGTATTTATTACGGTCCGAATAATGAACAAGTAAATCATCGTACATAATGTAAGTTGCTACAGGGAAGGTTATCGGACGGCCTGTACTCCATGTATAGTTGGCAGAAAAACTGAAACGGCGTGAGAGTAAATAGTTAAAGGTAAAAGTCAGGTCATTTGGCTTGTCAAAATTTGCGGGAAACCATTTTCCTTCATTAATAATTTCTTCTTTCAATGGATTCAGGTTCCTGATAAAAGTTCTGGCAAATGTATACCCTAAAGTGAACCTGAGTTTTCCTTCAGTTTTCTTAACCAATAGTTCCAGACCATATGACTTACCCTTCACATTTACAATATCCTGCTCAATGAATTCATTCATAACCAGATTTGCTCCACCCTTGAAGTCGGCCATGTTCTTTATTTTTTTGTAATAGATCTCTGCAGAAGTTTCAAATGTGTTGTTGAAAAGCAGCTGATAGAAACCGATTGCTATCTGATCTCCAATCTGAGGTTTAAGGTTATAATCACTTAATTTCCAGGTATCAGTAGGGGAGATAGAAGTTGAATTCGAGAGAAGGTGAAGATATTGCCGGGTCCTGTTATAATTTATCTTAAAGGAGTTTTGGTCTGATATCCTGAAATTCATTGATAACCTAAATTCCGGACCTGCATATTTTTTAATAACCTCCCCGGTATTAAAATCAAGAGTATCAATTATTGTTGAAGTTGTTTTGGAAAATCCTGGACGATAAACCATAATTGTACCCGGTCCAAGAGTAAAATAAGATGACAACCTTATGCCTGCATTGACTGATAAATAATCTGTCAGAATAAATTTGTCCTCGGCATATAAAGCTCCATCAATTGCTCTTTCTTTTTCAATAAAATATTGTTTTACAAGTGACGAATCACTTGCGGGCTCATAGCTGCCTGGTAAAATACTATACCTGTTAAGTTCCAGTCCGAAGTTTAATTCATTTCTGCCTTTAAACAAGTTAAAATCTGCTTTGAAACCAGTACTGTTGATCTTATGTGAGAGTACAAATGATTCAGGTTTATGCCTCTGACTTGAAATATTATATTCATAAAAGCTGTTGTTCAATGAGAAAGTAGATAGAAACGTGCTATTGAATTTATGATGCCAGCTTAAAGCCAGGATATTATTATAATACTTGAAAACAGTATCTGAACCAAAGCGGAATGCATCATGACTGATATATGATGCAAATTCTATCTTGTTAGATTTATTAAAAGAATAAGTGATCTTTCCATTAAGGTCATAAAATAAGGCTTTGCTCTCATTTAAAGTTTTATTATTGAGAAGGCCGAGAATCCAGTTTGAGTAGGTAGTCCTGCCGGTGATGATATAATTAAGAGTGTCTTTGATCAGCGGCCCTTCTACCATAATTTGAGTTGTTAATGGACTGATACCGGCGCTTCCTTTAAATTCGTTCCTGCCTTCATTTGTCCCGATGTCAAGCACTGAGGATATCCTTCCTCCATAACGGCTTGGAATTCCTCCTTTATATAATGTTGCATCTTTAATGATACCAGGGTTCACAGCTGAAAAGAACCCGAAGAAATGAGATGAGTTGTACACAGGAGCACCGTATAGAAGAATCAGATTCTGGTCAGCCGTGCCGCCTCTGACATTGAATCCGGCTGAACCCTCCCCAACTGATTTTACTCCCGGAATCAGGAGGACGCTTTTTACAATATCTGATTCCCCCAGTGATGTCGGTAACAATTTGAAAGATTGAATATTTATCTTTTCCATTCCCACTTCAAACCGATTAAGGATCATGTTTTTCGTGGCAGAAATAACAGCCTCCTTTATCGGAATTAGCACGGTATTCATTTCCACGTTGAGCTCTCCTTTTCCATAAAGATTAACATTTATCATTTTTTCTTTCATTCCAAGGCACGAAAAATGAAGTATATAAGCACCTCTGGGCAGATCAAGCGTATAAAAACCAAATCCATTTGAAAATGTACCCGTTGAAAGCTTCTGGACAAGAATGGTAGCACCAATAACAGGCTCCTTTGTGTCACCGTTTTTAATATATCCTGAGATATTGACCCTTCCCGTATTATTTTTTTCTGCCGGATTCCCAATATCAAAGAATGTATTTTCAGCTTTTTGATGTTCTTCTTTGCCTGCTGAGTAATCTGAGGGAGGCAGGTAGGTTTTTCCTGTATCTTCTGAAGCGGCAGTAAATTTAACTGCAAAGTCTTTTGTAAGTACCACATTTCCCCGTCTGTCTATAAAATAATAAATGGTGGTTCCCCGAAAAAGATCATCAAGTAAATCGGACAGACTGAAATTAACAGGATAAGCTTTCAATTTAAGGTCCTTAACCCATTCATCCTTATAAAAGAATTTGATTTTTAACAGCGACTGAGAGGATGAAGCAAAATCCTTAAATGGAATATCCTTGTAATCAGCAGGTGACCACTTCTTTTCCTGGGCTGAAACATAACAGGCCAAAAATAAAAAACAGATGGAAAAGAAGATCCCTAATTTCATATAAAGCGTCCTATTCTTTCAAATCATCAATAAATCTGAGTAAGGGTATATAACTGAAGGGATCGTCATTTGAGATTCTTTTATTGCCCTCTTTCATAAATTGCCTGACTTCCTTCTTCGGAACATTAAGGACCCTGAACAGTTCTTTTTTACCGGGTATATTATACACTTTGCCTTCCTGCTCTATATAGATCCGGTTAATTTGATAAAACTTATCAAATTCCTCCTTATCAGCACGCTTTTCTATCTTTTTACTGTATCTGGCATACAGGGTGGTCTTACCTTTATATACCACATTATAATAACCACCCGGAAAAGCTGTATTGCCATCAGGGATTCGTATAAAATGATAATTTATATTTTGAAAAATCAAAGAAAAGCTGTCAACCAATTGTTTGTTCAACTGAAGCATTCCTGCAGGAGCGAATGGAGTAATGATTTCATCCTTGAATATATCGTACTTTATCCTGATATCTGAAAATGTTTTGCCTCTTATGGTCACTGAAGCTGGAAGGAATTCTTTTGAAAACAGAAATTGACTTTCCTTTACCAAAGGGAATTGATTCCACCAGATTCTTCCGTTATAGAGCATCTGATTCTCATGGATTGTATCCTGCTTTAAAATTACAGTTCCGGAGGATTTTGTATTTGTATGGCAATTCCCGGGCATGCTATTAAGTATTAATAAATTGATAATGATAAATGCCAGGTAGTAATTTCGATTCATAAAGCCGCCCTAATTATGATAAACTTTTTCCCGACTTTGTAAACTCTCTCTTATCGAAGGGATAAAGGGTTTATACTTCAAAAACCATACAAAACTATCCAATTTTTGTTCGCTTGCTTTGATTTCTTTTATTAAAAAGATTATGGATTTTAACTTTCCCTGATAATTTAAAAAACACTAAATTGGCAACATACATTATCATTTTTACAGATCCGGAATAAATAATTTATATTACAGGAAATAATAATAAGCTATATGAAAAAGTATAACACCGAAACCCGCAGGGGTTTTATAAGAAAAATCGGCATAGGCAGTACTTTTGCTGCATTAAGCACCATGCCGGCATTAGCTTCATTTTCAGATACTAAGGAAAAGAGGAAATCAAAAAGCGGAATCTCTCTTAATCTTGGACTACAGGAAGGCGTTACTCCCGGGACCTCACTGACAGAGAAGCTTGATTTCATGGAGTCAAATGGGGTTTTCGGACTTGAAGTCGGAGGAGGAAAACTTGCCGACAGGGTACCCGAAATCCAAAAAGCGCTCCAGAACCGGAAAGTGAAAATATCGGCCATATGTGCCGGATTTAAGGGATGGCTCATTTCAACCGAGGAGAGCGAAAGGAAAAAATGTATCGATACTTCAAAGGAGATACTTGCAGCTGCAGGAGCGCTTGGATCATACGGGATGATACTTGTACCAGGGTTTAACGGTCAGAAACCGTCATTTCCGTTTGTCGAAGCCAGGGCTATACTGATTGATCAGTTAAAGGAACTCGGCGAATTCGCAGTCAAAAATAATACAACAGTAATTCTGGAACCTCTTAACAGAAGGGAAGCATGGTTCCTCCGGATGGTATCAGACGCCGCAGCAATCTGCAGGGATGTCGACAGCCCGGGAGTTAAATGCATGGGCGATTTCTGGCACATGACGTGGGAAGAGACCGACGACATGGGAGCATTCATCTCAGGACAGAAATACCTGAATCATGTTCATGTGGCAAGCCGTAAAACCAGGAATTCTCCGGGCGAGGATGAAGGGGATAATTACATTACCGGATTTAAGGCACTGAAAATGATCAATTATCAGAACTACGTAAGCTTTGAATGCGGCACCAAGGGTGATAAAAAAGTGGTAATTCCCGCCGCACTGAAATTGCTTAGAGATCAGTGGGAAATGGCAGTTTAAATAATGTAATTACATTGTAATTACGTATAAAGTATCATTTTTAGTCCATTTTTAATATCCGTGACACTCATGAAAACGATCCTGTCTCTTTTACCCCTTTTTTTCGTCATGTTTTCCTGCAGTCAGAATCAACCATCAGCTGAAATTGCAATTCCTCTGAAGGAGCACCCGCGGCCTGATTTTGAACGGAATCCGTGGCAGAATCTTAACGGATACTGGCATTTCGCACCTGACTCGGCAAATATCGGCGAAACCAAAAACTGGCAGGATAATGCGGATGCTTTTACCTCAAGGATCCTTGTGCCTTTTTCCTGGGCCAGTCCATTAAGTGAAATTACCCTTCCAAAACTTAACATAGGCTGGTATTCACGAAGCTTTAATATTGGCAGGGATAACGGATGGAAAGGGAAAAACGTTTTTATAATATTCGGAGCCAGCGACTTTCATACAAAAGTCTGGGTTAACGGGCAGTTTGCCGGAGAGCATAAGGGGGGCTATGTGCCTTTTGAATTCGATATCACTTCGTTTATAAAGGGAGGAAACAACCTGCTGGTTGTCAGGGTTGAAGATGAGGAGCTCGATAACCGTCCCTCCGGAAAACAATATTATGGCAACGCAAAGGGGATCTGGCAGACGGTTTATCTTGAACCGCGGAATGAGGTACACCTCTCTTCGATCCGCTTTACACCTGATATTGACAAGTCAGAGGTAAGGACTGAAATTCATTTGTCGGCTCCGGCGCCTGAGGGTTTGCAGTTCAGGCTTGCCGGCAAGGGGAATAATATTGAATTTGAATCGGCTTTAGATGAGGGCGATACAGCCTCACTCCTTATAGTTCCCGTTTCGGATATGAAGCTCTGGACACTCGACGATCCTTATCTTTATGAAGTTACCGCATCGCTTGTTTCGAAAAAAGTCATTGACTCGGTAAGCACTTACTTTGGAATGCGAAAAATATCCGCAGTTACAATTCCGGGTAAGGATTTCCAGTATGTAGCTCTGAATAATGAACCTCTCTACCTTCGGCTTGCACTCGATCAGAGCTACCACCCTGAAGGATTTTATACCTTTCCTTCCGATGAATTCATCAGGGATGAAATAATGAGGGCGAAAAATATCGGATTGAACGGACTCAGGATCCACATAAAGGCTGAGATACCCCGGAAGCTATACTGGGCCGACAAGTACGGAGTGCTTATAATGGAAGATGTCCCGAATTTCTGGGGCGAACCTACCCCTGAGGCAAAGGCAAACTGGGAATATATTGCAGAGCGCGAGATAATGAGGGACTATAATCATCCTTCTGTCTTTTCATGGGTACTGTTCAATGAAACCTGGGGACTGTTCAGCAGGGACTCTGCAAAAGGACGCCGGTCTTACACGCCTGAAACTCAGGAATGGGTAAGGTCGTGGTACTATAAAACCAAGGCAATGGATCCTTCCAGGCTGGTTGAGGATAACTCACCGTGCAATTTCGATCATGTTATTACGGACATTAACACCTGGCATTCATATAATCCTGCCAGGCAATGGGCCGGATTGTTCGATGAGGTTGTCAGCAAAACCTATCCGGGATCGACATATAATTATATCGGAGGGAATGTTCAGGGCAATGAGCCGATGCTCAACTCCGAATGCGGGGCTGTATGGGGATACAGCGGCAGCACGGGCGATATCGATCTGACATGGGAATACCACATTATGATGAACGAGTTCCGCAAACGTCCTAAAATTGCCGGATTTCTGTTTACTGAGTTCCATGACGTAATAAATGAATGGAACGGCTATTACCGCTTCGATCGCAGTAAAAAGCTTTTCGGGTTTGATGAATTGTACCCGGGGATGACAATGAATGATATGCACAGTGATCTATACGTTGTGGCCGGCGATGATTTCTTCAGGAAATACAGGGGAGGCGAGGCAATCCGGATGCCATTGGGCATTGGTTCCGTAACCAATAAAATACCTTCAAGTCTTAAGATTGAATACTCCCTTTTTGGGTGGGATCAGATTGGTGAAAAGTTCGAAGTGAAGAAAGGTGAAGTTCCGGCGAAAGCCGATCCATTCACATTCATCAGGCTCGATCCTGTTCCTCTCACCCTTCCCATAGAGACCTCAGTAATGGTTTTTGCAGTAACCCTTAAGGATGGGGAGGGTAATATACTCAACCGGAATTTTGTTCCTTTCCGTATTGATGGCAGGAATCTTCCGGATGCAATTATCATTTCACGTGAGCCTGACGAATTCACCGGTGCTGAGTGGAGTATAAAGCATTATGCCCCTCAGCAGGGCAGGAAGGTATGGGGAATGGGTTCCGGCTTCTTTGAATATGAGTTTCCGGTTCCTCAGAAAATCGACACAAGCAAGATTGCCTCCGCTGAGTTCCGTGCCGAACTTTCGGCACGTTATCCACAGGAAAAATATCTTGAGGATGGTGTTGCCGAAGGAATTGGTATGACTATAGTTTCGGACAAAGGCACAACTCCGGGATATGGAAAGAACAGTTACCCGCAGACTGACGAGAAAGTTCACAGCTCAACTGTAATAATTTCTGTCAACGGACAAAAATCGTCTGAAGCATTACTCGCCGACGATCCTGCCGATCATCAGGGATTGCTATCCTGGATGAACCAGGAACCTGGATGGGCCTGGGGAAGTTCCGACCGAAGCAAAAGGTGGCTTCTTGACGAAGCGGGCTCATACGGCTACCTTGTAAAAGTTCCTCTCAGCAAGAAAGATATAAAAAATGCCATGCAAACGGGGAAAATAGTGATTCGTCTTCAGGTCGACAAAGTGGGTTCCTCAGAGGGCGGGCTGTCAGTGTATGGCAAAGAATCAGGTCGTTTTCCTCTCGATCCGTCAATAATAATAAAACCCGAGTAAAAAAATTACCCGGGTTTTGGAAATAAAGCTCAGAATAACTGCTGCTACATCAGTATGTTCCTTGCATACTGCACGCAGGTTTTAACTTCTTTTACAGGATTTGACCA
>DAIUKI010000022.1:0-15476 GCA_036848255.1 Bacteroidales bacterium
GATCTCGACAGTCAGTAATTCCTCACCCCTGGAGTTAAATACCCTTTTATCATTTTCTGCGACTACGTGAAGGATGACATTGTCGAATGCATGGTCACTGTTATGACCATGAGTGTTGAAATGGGAGGATTTCGTATGTATTTCCACATTTCCTGCCCATTCGGTACCTGCAATATTAATCCTGGCATTGAAAAAATCAGGTCCCGAATCGCGGTTGTATTCACCGGGATTCATTACAGCAATTTCGTTGCCGTCGTTGTCAACCATCGAATCCTGTTTATAGAGGCTGTATTTCCACAGATAGTGAAGGAATTCTTCTTTCATGATAGCACGTATTAATAAGTCAGCGAGACTATAAAGTTACGAATTGTACTTTAAATTTAATCCGGGAATCGGGAAAAAGATTGCTTCGTCATCACGCTTTGGCGTGATTCAAATTAGTTTGTGCCGGGAAAGGTACAGTTCCATTTCCTGCTGGATTTCTCTGGCTTTTTCACCAGCAATTTTGTCGAAGTTTTCAGTATTGTCGGCAAAAATTATACCCCGGGAAGAGTTTACAATCAATCCGCATTTATTGTTAAGCCCGTATTTTGCAACTTCCTGCAGGCTTCCCCCCTGGGCCCCGACTCCCGGAACGAGGAGAAAATGATCAGGAACAATCTTCCTTATGTCTTTAAGCATTTCAGCACGCGTGGCCCCGACAACATACATCAGGTTATCCAGGTTACCCCATTTCCTTGAAACGGTGAGCACCCTTTCAAAAAGCCTGATTCCATCTTCATTATGATACTGGAAATCATCTGCTCCCTTATTTGAGGTCAGCACCAGGAGAATAACCCATTTTCCCTTGTATGTAAGGAATGGTGTCACTGAATCTTCTCCGACATACGGAGAGACCGTAACTGCGTCAAAATCCATTCTTTCAAAAAACTCTTTGGCATACATTTTTGATGTGTTGCCTATATCGCCGCGTTTGGCATCAGCAATTACGAGGATATCCGGATAATTTTTCCTAATGTGGTTCAATGTCGATTCAAGGGATTTCCAACCTTTTGGCCCGTTGCATTCATAGAAGGCCACATTTGGTTTGTATGCAACAGTATAACTATGTGTTGCATCGATTATCCGCCTGTTGAACTCAAAAACAGGATCTTTTGATTTTTGGAGGAAAGAAGGTATTTTTTCAATTTCGGAATCAAGGCCAACACACAGGAAGGACCTTTTTTCCCTGATGTTCCTGAATAAACCGGAATGGTCCATATAATATAAGGTTTAGATATTGCTTTCCTTCAGGCGCTCGGCGTTCTCCGCCATCTGAAGCTTATCAATAATATCGTGAATGTTACCGTCGAGTATATATGGGAGATTGTACATCGTAAGGTTTATCCTGTGATCGGTCATCCTTCCCTGCTGATAATTGTAAGTCCGGATCTTGGCTGATCTGTCACCTGTTGATACCATTGTTTTTCGCTTGTGCGAAATCTCATCGAGATACTTCTGATATTCAAGATTATAAAGTCTTGTACGTAATTCCTTCAGAGCCTTGTCGTAATTCTTTATCTGTGATTTTTCGTCCTGGCAGGTCACTACAATGCCGGTAGGAACATGTGTGAGGCGGATTGCCGAATATGTGGTGTTGACTGACTGGCCTCCCGGGCCTGAAGAACAGTATGTGTCCTTCCGGATATCCTCATTCTTAATCTCAACATCAAATTCATCAGCTTCGGGAAGGACCACAACCGATGCAGCTGAGGTGTGAATCCTGCCCTGGGTTTCTGTCTGAGGCACCCTCTGCACCCTGTGCACGCCTGATTCATATTTCATTAATCCGTAAACACCATCTCCCGATACACTCAATACGATCTCCTTATAACCGCCTGCTGTTCCCTCGGAGAAGCTGTTGATCTCAGCCTTCCATCCCTTCTGTTCAAAGAACTTGGAATACATCCTGAACAGGTCGCCTGCAAAAATACTGGCTTCATCGCCTCCCGAACCGGCTCTTATCTCGATTACCGCATTCTTGTCATCCTCGGGATCAACAGGTATAAGAAGCATTTTAATCTCCTCCTCCATTTCAGGAATACCGGCATTAAGCTGTTCAAGCTCCGCTTTGGCCATTTCTCTCATCTCCTCATCCTTCTCTGTCGACAGCAACTCTTTTGTGCTTGAAATATTTGTAAGGGCAAGCTTGTATTTTTCATATGACTCAATAATGGGCTGAAGATCCTTATATTCCCTACTTAACTTCACGTATCTCTCCATATCGCTAAGGATATCCGGCTGGGTAAGGAGTTCCCCCACCTCAACGAACCTGGTTTTAACTCCCTCAAGCCTTTCCAGAATCATGTTATTTGCCATCTTCGGATAAATTTTCAGGGGGCAAAGATAATAAAAAGGTGGGTTTTAATATTCAAACTTACCGTTCCCGGTTATTATAGTAAGCCTCTTTTTATCCGAAGCTTCACAATGGCCTATGACTTGAGCTTCGAGATTAAAACCGGAAGCTATATCAATAATTGACTCAGCATTTTTCTCCGGGGTATAGATCTCGAACCTGTGGCCCATATTGAAAACCTTGTACATCTCATGCCAGGGTGTACCCGACTGTTCACGGATTATTTTGAACAATGGCGGGACCGGGAACATGTTGTCCTTTATTATATGCATCCCATCAATAAAATGGATGATCTTTGTCTGGCCGCCTCCGGAACAATGGATCATTCCATGGATCGCTTGCTTCATGCTTTCGAGTATTCGAACTACAACCGGCGCATAGGTTCGTGTCGGTGAAAGGACAAGCTTGCCGGCTTCAATATTCAGTCCTTCGATCGGGTCGGTCAGATTAAGTCTGCCAGAGTAAGCAAGTTCATGAGGAATCGATGTATCGAAGCTTTCGGGATATTTTGATGCAAGATATGATGCAAAGACATCATGCCTTGCAGAAGTGAGCCCGTTGCTTCCCATGCCGCCGTTATACTCCGTTTCCCAACTTGTCTGCCCATACGAAGCCAGACCAACAATCACATCCCCTGCCCTGATATTCTGACTGGTGATCACATCTGCCCTTTTCATCCTTGCAACAACCGTTGAATCCACAACTATCGTCCTCACAAGGTCGCCCAGGTCAGCAGTTTCACCTCCGGTTGACCAGATTCCGATCCCAAGGCTGCGGAGTTCTTCAAGCACCTCTTCGGTTCCGTTAATAATTGCAGTGATGACCTCACCAGGGATCAGGTTCTTGTTTCTTCCTATAGTGGATGAAAGAAGAATATTATTGTATGCTCCAACACATAGCAGATCGTCGGTGTTCATGACGATGGCATCACGGGCTATGCCTTTCCACACCGACATATCGCCGGTCTCTTTCCAGTAAATATATGCCAGGGAGGACTTTGTGCCAGCACCGTCAGCATGCATTACATTGCAGAAGCTTTCGTCGCCGCCGAGAATATCAGGGACAATTTTACAGAATGCTTTTGGGAACAAGCCTTTATCAATATTCTCAATAGCCCTGTGGACATCTTCCTTCTGAGAAGAGACACCACGTCTGTCGTATTTTGATTCGGTTGACATTCCGTACAATTCTATTTACCAGGGTAAACCCATTCAATAGCCTGTTTCAGGAGCTTCCGGAAATCAGCATTTTCAAATGTCGGAACATCATGACCGCTCTGAAGGACCACGATCCGGGAATTCCCGTATTTTTTTGCCCAGCCTATTGTCGGAGTGCTGCTTGGCTCGTTGGTTGTGAGCAAAGGAGTCACTCCCTCTTCTACATAGTATCCCTTATAGGTTTCATCGAAGATCGGGAAATCTTGCAATCCCCTGGTTACAGGGTGTTTTTTGTCAGCGATTCTGACATCAAAGTGAAGGTCATGGATATATGAGCATGCAGGATAATCTTTCCCTTTGAAAGAAGTGGGCTTATGGAAATATTTACCACCGATAATGTTCCAGTATTCGGGCCAGTTGTCGAAGGCACATATACTATGATGAAGGGCAACCACAGGTTTGCCATCTTTTATGCATTCCGCAAAAAGAGTTTTCTGTTCCTCAGTGATGGTTTGCCACATATGATAAAATACAAGAACATCATATTTATCGAGGTTTTCAGATTTGAACATTTCATAAGCTCCCGGCAATTCTGCAATCTGGTATGTTATTAGAGGTTCCATACTGCCCAGCATCTGGTTGAATTGTTCCGTCTTGTAGCTATGGCCGCCGGTAATGACCAGGATCCGGATTGATCCTGAAATGGCATAAAGAGCAGAAACCGGGAATAAAAAGGTAACCAGGACAATAAATAATAGTCTTTTCATCATTTTAGTGTGTAATTACATTGTAATTACATAGCGAAAATCCATCTTTTACTTCAACTATGTTAGCAAGATTCCTTGTAGTATTATTTCTTAGGTTCATAGTCTGTTCTCAGCACCTTGAACTCGGTTCTCCTGTTTATCTGATGTGCGATCTCTTTCTGCTCCTCGGTTGCAAGAGTATTAATGAACAGCTCCGAAAGAGAAGTGCCCGTTTTCAGGAACGGATTCTGCGTTGTTATTTCGTCATCAACAACCTTCGGACTTGATTCCCCGTAACCCTTTGCCGAGAGCCTTTCGGGGTCAATTCCCTTTTCGATCAGATACTGGACAACCGACTGGGCTCTTTTCTGTGAAAGATCCTGGTTATACTCTTCAGTATCACGTGAGTCGGTATGAGACATAAGTTCAATAGTAACGGTTGAATTATCATTCAGGGTTTCAACAAGCTTATCGAGCGAGACCATTGACTCGGGTCTAAGGTCCCATTTCCCGAAATCATAGAAAATATTTGGAAGTTCAATAGGCTTATCGATGGCGGTCAGAAGGATTGTGACCATATAATCGCGGCTCTTTTCCTGGCTTTTTGTCGTCTCTCGTTCCTTTCCGTTCAGGTAACCTTTCTTTGAAGCAAGGAAAATATAATCTACATCCTGTTTAAGGGTAAATTTGAAATCACCGGCTGTTCCGGTCTCGGCCTGAAGGTTTGATGCGTCGCTTGCAATAAGCTGGACAACCGACCCCTGGATCGGGGTTCCTGCCTTTTCATCTTTGACAAGTCCGGTTACATTGAATCTCAGAGGTGGAAGTTCAAATGTATAAAGTTCATCATTTCCTCTTCCCTTGCGTGTTGAACTGAAAATTCCGCGCTCACTGTTGTTCTCAAAGACGATCCCGAAATCATCGGCAAAACTATTGACGGGATATTTCATGTTTTGAACCACCCACGAGCCGTCAGGTTGAGCCGCAGCCCTGAAAATATCAAGTCCGCCCATCCCTATTTGCCCGTCGGAAGCAAAATAGAGAGTTCCTTCCTCCCTGATATAAGGGAATAGTTCATTTCCGGTTGTATTAATATCCGGTCCAAGATTCCGGGGAGCGGACCATGGACCATCCTTATCGTCGCGGGTTACGGAATAAATATCTTTCAGGCCCGATCCACCAGGCATATCCGAAACAAAATAGAGAGTGAGTCCATCGGCTGATAATGCCGGATGAGCAGCGACAAGGGAATCGGGGAGTATCTTTGAATCAGCAGGATCGCTCCATTTATCGCCCGAACGCATAGAGACCATTATTATGCAACCTTTTTTCTCGCGTTTTCCTGCTTCACAACGTGTAAAATAGACTTCACTGTAATCAGATGAGAAGCAAGGCGTTCCATCCTCAGACTCGCTGTTCAGATTATCAACGGGTACCGGTGTGCTCCATTTTGATTTCTTATCCAGACGACTTTCAAATATATCGGTGAAACTCTGGCCGGTTGCGCCGTGTTTCTTATTTCCTTCGGCATCCTCGCGGGAGGAGGTAAAAAAGATGACCCCGAAATCATCTCTCCCGTAGGCCGGGCTGAAATCAGAGTCCTTTGAATTAAGGTCCCTGAGTTCTTCCACCCTGTATGCCTCCGGGTTCTTCTGCCATTCCAACGCAAGCTCACATGCCCTTATCTGCTGGTCGGCCCTTGAGTCGGAGGGCGCAACCTGCTTATATTTTTTAAATTCATCAATAGCCTGCTGATACTTTCCGGTTTTCTTAAGTGATTCTGCAAGCCAGTACTGGGCCTCGGGCTTCGAGGTCGCAGATTTGACAGAGAGCCTGTACCATGTTTCCGCGTTCCTGGGGTCATTGGTCAAACGGTAGGATTCTGCTATCATATAACCGATCTCGGTCCTTGAAGCTTTGTCAGTTTTCCTTGCTTTTGAGTATGAATCCTTGAACTGGTCGATAGCATCATAATATTCACCTGCGTCAAAGGCGGCGTAGGCTCTTTCAGCTTTTCGCTTTTGCGCGGCAGAATCCTGAAAACCGAATACAGCCAGTAATATGATGAAAAATATATATCGCTTCATGATATCATCTTGAATTTGATCTCAAAAGTAATCAATTTAGGGAGATAGATATAACCTCAAACGATGTGCCAAAATAAATATTATAAACAAAACAGGGACATTGATTATAATGTCCCTGTCTGATAATTAAAAACTTCTATCCAACCAACTGTCCGTTATCTTGTGAAAAGCAGTTCCCTGTATTTTGGCAACGGCCATATTTCATCGTCAACTATCAGTTCAAGCTTGTCGATATGCTGGCGTATCTCTTCAAGGTAGGGTTTGACCTTTTTTTCATAAGCAAGTGCTTTCTTGTATTCATTATCGATTACATTTGCCTTTTTTCTTTCCTCCACCATTTCAAAAACCAGCTTTTTGATCATGTTGATATGCTCTGAAATAATCCTTATCGCGTCTTTACTGTTTGCAGCAATCTTTTCATATTCATCTTTATCAAATGTTTCCTTAAGTCCTCTGATATTTTCGAGCAAGCACGACATGTATTTTATACCGGTTGGTACAATATGATTAATTGCAAGATCAGCCAGAACCCTTGATTCTATCTGGACTTTCTTGGTGAATTTTTCATATTCAACTTCCACACGACTTTCAAGTTCCTTCCCGGTGAAAACACCTGAACCAATCAGAACATCCCTGGAGCCCGGAGAAAGGTACTTGCTTATTGATTCAGGAACACTGGTAATATTTGATAAACCTCTTTTCTGAGCTTCCTTATGCCAATCCGGACTGTAATTATCTCCTTCAAAAAGGACATTTTCAGCTGCAATAAAAGTCTTCTTCAAAACCTGGAATATCGCTTCATCCTTGTTCTTACCCTTCCTGATAATCGATTCAACTTCTTTTTTGAATTTTACCAGCTGCCTGGCCACTGCTGCGTTAAGGACGATCATGGCGGCACTGCAGTTGGCTGATGATCCCACAGCCCTGAATTCAAACTTGTTCCCCGTAAAGGCAAAAGGAGAAGTGCGGTTACGGTCAGTATTGTCACAGAAGATTTCTGGTATCTTGCCAATTCCAAGCTTAAGTTCAGTTTTCTCAGCAGGGGTCATTTTCTTGTCAGTAACTTTCCGGGTGATCTCATTCAAAGTATTAAGCAGATATGTACCGAGAAAAACAGATATTATTGCCGGGGGCGCTTCATGACCGCCAAGCCTCCATGAATTGGATTCATTCATTACTGAAGCTCTTATAAGTTCATTGCTGTCATTAACTGCTTTGATCACGTTTACAAGAAAAGTAAGAAATTGCAGATTTGTTTTTGGATTTTTTCCCGGGGATAAGAGATTAACCCCGGTATTTGTAGCCAATGACCAGTTATTGTGTTTGCCTGAACCGTTAATTCCGGCAAAAGGCTTTTCATGAAACAAAACACGGAACTTATGCTTCCTGGCAACCCTTCTCATTATATCCATCAGTAGCTGGTTATGATCAACTGCCAGGTTAACCTCTTCGAACATGGGAGCACATTCGAACTGATTCGGAGCCACTTCGTTGTGACGGGTTTTCACAGGAATTCCAAGTTTATGGGCCTCACATTCAAAATCCTCGATAAAACACATTACTCTCTCAGGAATTGCCCCGAAATAATGATCGGACAATTGCTGATCCTTTGCGGACTGGTGTCCCATAAGAGTTCTTTCGGCAAGAACTAAATCAGGTCGTGCATAATACAATGCCTCATCGATAAGGAAATATTCCTGCTCACAGCCCAGTGTTGCAATCACCTTTTCAACATCCTTATCAAAGTACTGGCATATGTCAGTGGCTGCTCTGTCAAGTTCTGACAGTGCCTTGAGAAGAGGTGCCTTGTAATCAAGGGCTTCACCGGTCCAGGATACGAAAATAGTTGGAATACAAAGGGTTGTGCCGACTATGAACACCGGTGATGAAACATCCCATGCAGTATATCCCCTGGCTTCAAAAGTATTCCTTATGCCGCCGCTGGGAAAGCTGGAAGCATCTGGCTCCGACTGAACAAGAACCGCTCCTGAAAAATTCTCAACTATATGACCATTTTCCCCAAACTCTATAAATCCATCATGCTTTTCAGCTGTTCCGTCAGTCAGAGGATGAAACCAATGGGTATAATGAGTAGCACCTCTTTCAAGAGCCCATACCTTGAGACCTAATGCCACCTGGTCAGCTTCCTGCCGGGTGAGTGATTTTCCTTCATCAATTGCTCGTTTTATGACCCTGAATGCATCCTTCGACAGATAATGTTCCATTTTGTGAAGATTAAAGACATCTATCCCAAAATATTTTGAAACAATCTTATCAGGAGTTATTGCTTCGACAGGGACCCTGTTAAATACTTGCTTTAAAGCACTAAATCTTAGTTCTGCCATAATTATTAAATTTTAAAGCCCAAAAGTATATATATTTTTCAAATACCCCCTATGTTTTTATAATATTTTTGATAAAACATAAATTTATTCCATTTAGACCCCCTTTTATTAGGGGTCTAACCTCATTTTTTACATATTTTTAATGTTTTTATCTTTTCGACGAATCCGCCTCAGCAACACATCCGGGGATTGTCAGCCTGCTATAGATCGATTTTTCAAAATTAACTGCAACCACTTTGTATTCAGGTGTTATTGTATATTCATCCCCTACATTGCCAGTCAGATAATTGATAGATGTTTCAGGGAAATGGAAGGTTGTATAAAGGACCCCGGGTTTGACTTTATCACTAACTTCGGTTTTCATAATTGTCTGACCGCGTTTTGAAAACAACTTCACATAATCACCGCTTTTGATATCTTTTTCTGCGGCGTCATAATTACTTATAAGAAGGGTGTCTTCTGTGACAATCTCTTTGTTAGGGGTTCGCCTTGTCATGGTTCCGCTGTTGTAGTGCTCAAGAATTCTTCCGGTGGTCAGAATATAAGGGTATTCGTGTGAGTTTTGTGAAAGCTCTGAAGATTCTTCAAAATCCCAGACATGAAATTTCCCCTTTCCTCTCCTGAAGGATTCCACATGAAGTATACTTGTATCAGAGCCATCTTCAGAAACAGGCCATTGCTTGCCATTGTTCCCTAGTTCCTCCCATTTAACTCCCTTGAAAAAAGGTACAATACCTGAAATTTCTTTCAATACCACTGCGGCTGAATAGGGTTCCTGCGGATAGCCCATTGCGTTCATCATTTCAACAACTATCTGTCCGTCAGGTTTAGTTCCTGAAAGGGGTTCAACAACCTGTAATACTTTCTGAATACGTCTCTCGGCATTTGTGAAGGTACCCTCCTTTTCAAAGAAGGATGATGCTGGCAAAACGACATCAGCTATCCTGGCCGTACCTGTCATGAAAAGTTCCTGTACAACAAGGAACTCCAGATTTTTAAGTGAATCCCTGACATGGCAGGTATTCGGGTCAGTCTGCAGAAGGTCTTCGCCCATTATCCACATTCCCTTCAGATCGCCGCGCTGTGCTGCCGCGAACATTTCAGGAATTTTGTAGCCTGGTTTGGAAGGATGCTCCCTTCCATAAAAATCGGTATAAACGGCAATGCTTTCCGGATCGTCCACCGGAAGGTAACCTGCACCCTGATGGGGCTGAACTCCCATATCGGCAGCCCCCTGCACATTATTCTGGCGCAGGGAATGGAGGCCGGGTGCGAACTTCAGGCCTTAAGCCTTCAAGGGAATTGAGAAGCGAAGTCTCCTCACCGCAGATATAGGCTCCCATCCCCTCCACTGTGTGAAACTCAAAACAAAATCCTGAACCCCGGCATCCGGCGCCGGCTATTCCGGCATCTTCCAGTTGTTTTACCGCCTTCTTTACCGATTTGACAGCTTCGGGGTATTCACCCCTGATATAGATAATACCGGTATCGGCACCGGTAATCATTCCTGAAGCCATCATTCCAAACAGAACGGAATGAGGTCTCTCTTCAAGGAGCCATTTATCCGAGAAGGCGCCCGGGTCCCCTTCATCTGCATTACATACCACATATTTTTTCTGTGCTACAGCTGACCTTGATGCCTGCGTCTTTTACCGAAAAAGAGAATCCAGCGCCTCCCCGGCCCCTGAGACCCGATTTCAATATCTCTTCAACTGCTTTATCAATATCTGCCGAATAATCAGCAAGAAGCCGGTAATATTCATTAATATCCCCGGTTTCCCCCAGCAGGGCTGGATTATTTGCATTCGTGCCTGTAAAGAACTTTGGGCTAACAGATTCTGAATTAGCCAATTGTTTTTTCAGAATAGCCTTATCCTCAAAAATTAAAGTTTTATGATCATGCATAAATGCATTATTCGAGTGGCAATGCCCCAGACACGTCACTGTTCCAATCTCATCCTCATCAAAGAGCCCGAGAAGGTCATCTTTCAGCTTTTTCTGTTTGCCTGATGTCAGGCATGCAGTTCCATCGCAGATAAAAACCTTTTTTGAGGCATGCCCTTCCCTGAGAAAATCATAAAATGTGCTTACAGCAAGCACAGAGGATTTACCCACAAGGCTTCTTTCCGCAATTTTATCCAAAAACTCCTGACTGTCAGGCCCTTTTATGCCTGCATTACCAGAAATCTCTTCAAACAAGCCGGGATTCAGACCTTTCTGTTCTGACAGACCCCTGAGATTTTTTGACATAATTCTATGTTAATATTTTATGCATGGTTCCATTTGGTGGACCGAGCGATCAGAGAATAACAGAGGAATCATCAGTTCAACCGTTTACAAGACCCCTCCTGCCTCCTGCCTCCCTAAACGTTTGTCATTCTGAGCGAAGCGAAGAATCTCATCCTTTTAGTCGGACACTATTGACGTTAAATATTTATAGGGTAAGAGTATAAGGGAAATTTCTTATATTTGTCGCCTGAATTAAAACCAAGTCAAAAAATAATAATTTTTAAATTTATTTAGATGTCAACACTTCAGTTTTTAAGGGAAAAAGCAGGCGTATTGGTTGTAGTGGTTATCGGCCTTTCATTATTCATCTTTGTCGTAAGCGATTTCTTTGGCAATGGTACAGGACAGAGATCCCAGCAAAAAAAATATTATGAAATCGGCACGATCGGCAACGAGTCAGTATCGTACCAGGATTTTCAGGCAGAAGTGGATAATATTCTTGAGATCTACAAATTATCGGGTAACACAAATCTTGATGAAGCCACAACCGAATCTCTAAGGGAGCAGACCTGGCAGCAGATCATCAGGAAGAAGATCCTTGATCCTAAATACAAAAAGATGGGTATCGGTGTTAGCTCCGAGGAGCTGGATGAGCTTGTTCTTGGGAATAATCCTCACCCGATAGTCCTTCAGTTATTCACCGACCAGGAAACCGGAACCTTTAATAAATCAATCCTAGTCAACTTCCTTAAGAATACCGAGGTTGATGAAACAACAAAAAAATACTGGTTGTTTTTTGAAAATGAAATAGTTGACGACAGGCATAGTACAAAATACAACACACTTGTTTCAAAAGGACTGTTTGTGACCTCCAAACAGGCTGAGTTCGACAGAAATCTTGCTGCCTCTACCGTTGACTTCAGCTATATAATGAAGAATTACTCTTCGGTATCTGATTCACTGGTTATAATTACAGCCGGCGATATTGAATCTTACTATGCAAAGCATAAAGAGAGCTTCAAGAAAACTGCCCTGAGGGATATTGAGTATGTCACATTTGATGTTTTACCTTCAGAGGATGATGTCAGACAGGCTGAAGAGTGGATAAACAATACAAAAGTTGAATTCGGCACCGCTGCCGATCCGGTACAATATATTAATCTGACAGCAGATTCACGACATGTCGGATTTTATGTTCCTCTCAGCGAGGTTCCCGTTCAGCTTACAGAATTTGTAAAGAAAGAGGACCTTAAGGAAGTATTTGGGCCAATTAATGAAGAAGGAACCCTAAAGGTGGTAAAATTACTTGATGTTGCAGACAGGCCCGATTCTGTTCATGTCAGGCATATTCTGCTGGGAGCCGGACAAACCAGGTCGCTTGATGATGCCCGGACACAGGCCGACAGCCTTATAAAGCTTATTAAATCGGGAACTGCCTTCTCAACTCTTGCAATTACCAATTCGGAGGACCAGGGATCGGCTCAGCTTGGAGGCGATCTCGGATGGTTTCCCGAGGGAAGGATGGTTTTGCCATTCAACAATGCATGTTTTTCAGGCAAGAAGGGGGATATTGTAACCGCTGAAACAACATACGGAGTTCATATCATTGAAATTTTAGCTCAATCAAGGGGTACACGTAAATATCTTATCGGAACAGTCGACAGAAAGATTATTCCTGGATCAATGACAAACCAGAGAGTCTACAGCGATGCCAGCCAGTTTGCCGGTACCAATAACACCTATGAAAAGTTCAACCAGGCAATTACTGAAAAAGGACTGACAAAACGCGTCGCCAATGATATTACACCCCAGCAAAAGACACTTCCGGGGCTTGATAATCCGCGTAATCTGGTAATCTCACTTTTCCAGACAGAGAATGGAAAAATTGTCCTTGACAACAATGATCAGGCTGTGTTCGAAGTAGGCGACAAATATGTGGTTGCCTATTGCACGAAAGTTCAGGAAGAGGGGATCGCACCAATGAAGGATGTCGAAAATGATATAAGGTTTATTGTTTCAAAGGATAAAAAGGCCGAACTTATCTCAGCTGAATTTGAGAAGAACAATGGAGCCGGGAAAACCCTTGATGATGTAGCCGGTTCATTGGGGCTCACTGTTCAGGAAGCAACCCAGATCAATTTCAGATCATATTCTGTTACCGGTGCCGGCGTTGAACCTGCCCTGATATCAGCAGCCTCCGCTTCAAAACAGGGAGTTGTTGCAGGCCCGGTTAAAGGCGATAATGGCGTATTCATGCTTACCGTTAACAGCGCCACTGCCTCAAGCGATGAGGACCTAAAGCTGCTGAGGGAGAGGCTCACCTCCACATTCCAGATGAGAGGAAGCTATGAGGCTTATGAGGCTCTGCGGAAAGAGGCGGATATTGTTGACAAAAAGTATAAATTCTACTAATAGCCGGGCATCAGTCTCCCTTTGTTGTACACATATCTTTCAACCATGTTGAAAAGGTTGTATTTTTCTGAAACCTCAGCATATACACTCTGAGGGGCAGGTAAAAGCCTCAGGTTTTCATCTATTTTATAAATGGAATCATAAGAATAAAAATAATTATTGTAAATAAACTCCCTGCTGTCGCGGTTATCCTGCATCAGCAGGATTTTTTTGCTGTTGCGGAAATTCCTGGCCGTATCAAGTCCATCACCCAGCCAGCTAACATGTTGTGGTTTTAAAAGATCATAATTGTTTCCTAACATTGACCATACTGAAGGAGTTATATCAAGAACTGAAACCATTGATTTGAAACGCTGAGATGTTTTGAGCATTGGTGAATAAACAAGCAAAGGAACATGGTACAGGCTCAGTCGTCCGGGGATCCCGAAATTTGAGATGTAATGATCTCCGGTGATTACGAAAATGGTATTATTGAAATCCGGCCGCTCACTGTACCTGTTGAAAAACCTGCGCAATGCATCGTCAGCGTAGACAAAGGAGGCTATATAATCGATTTGAGTGTTATTTCTTTTTTGTTTTTTCTGGGTCAGTTCATTGTTTATTGATTTTGCTGCATTAATGTACTTTTCTTTCCCCGGAATGTTGATATCGTTATGTGCCGTAAGTGTGACATACAAGCTGAAGTGATCCTTATCGCCCTGAGTATCAAGATAATTAAGTGATCTGTCAAATAGTAGTTCATCGGCATAACCCCAGTCATTTGCTTTTTCCTCCCTAAAACCCGATGTTTTATACTCATCATAATAGGGTGCATAGAAATCTGTACCCTGCATGTTCATGAAAGCTTTCAGATTATCAAATTCATAATAGCCTGCATAGAACATATTGGTCTTGTAGCCGTTATCTTTTAAAAGACGGACAATAGTTGAGTGAGCCGGCATGACTCCCAGTTGAAATCCTGTATTTCCGTTAGGTAAAGAGCCAAGCAATGCCGGAAGTATGCCAAAACTCCTCTGGGCCGTTGTAACACAGTTCTCCCAGTATAACCCATGATTTGCAAGTGAATCGAGGAAAGGAGTGAAGCTCCCTGACCAGGCATTTTCACCACTGATCCCTCGACCCAGGCTTTCCATGACAATATATACAATATCGGGCTTCTCACTGTTTAAGTTAAAGAAGGGAGACAAAACATCGGGTGTATTATCATTGCGAAGGAAAGGATAGAGCGAATCGGAAATCTGCCATTGCGGATACTCTGATGTAAACAGCTGAAGGCCCGCAGGGTCGGCATATTCAGCATTAAGGTCTTTATGGCTGTAATTAAGATCCTCATAAATAAAAAAGAGGGCCCTGTTTATTATAAATCTGTTGTCTTGTGTATTCCAGCCATATAATTTATAAGGATAGGAGACCATAAAAACAGAAAGCAAGAGTATTATTGATGATGTAAAAGAGACAATCCTGAAAAAATGACCCGTTTTTTTTGCCATGGATGTTGATATCCATGAAAAGGAAATTATCAGTGCAATGCCAAAAAGCCCAAACAGAAATATATTGCCATAACTGTTTATTGTGGTATAAATCTCACTGAAGGGACGAACGAATATCTCCTTGTCAAGCAGTTTCCCGCTGAAAAAGGCGTAAATAACAAGTAATATTTGAATAAGAAAGAGAGTCCCGAACACCAGGGATGGAACGACAAGAGATATATTCTGAAAACGGGGGTGGAGAATATAGTAAACCGGGATGAAAGTCAAAAAAACACAACCGCACCAAATTATATCATTCAGTATACACTTTAGAAAAACCGGAGCGCTGACCGGCACATTGAATAGTGGGGAAAGCAAAAAGAGGTCGATACAACGTAACATGATGTTAGCTGCCAGATAAACAGAGCCAAGAATCAGATACGGCTGAAAACGATCAACAATTTTTGGCATATTCCGTTACTTTCTGAACTAAAAGACGGCATTCAAATTATCTTGCTGCATCTTGTCCATGCTGCTAATATATTAATTCACTAACAAACTCTTGTACAGGGCAATGAATTTCTCCCTTATTATTTCCTTGTCAAATTGAGTAATTAGCTGATTCGATATATCAAC
>DAIUKI010000023.1:0-7833 GCA_036848255.1 Bacteroidales bacterium
ATCAATATTTCAGTAAATGGTTTCTGCCAGTCACTTATCATTCCGGATCCTTTTGAATAACGGATCGAAAAGGGACCCTTTACCTTGTCGAGCTGTGCCGTGTAAAGGAGATTTCTTAGCTCAAGACTGTCCATCGGAGCTGAAACGATCATATTGGGAATCGAACGCATGAATGCCAGATCGAAAAATCCATGATGAGTTGCTCCGTCAGTTCCGACCAGACCTCCCCGGTCGATGCAGAAAACAACATGAAGATTCTGAAGGGCCACGTCATGTATCACCTGGTCGTATGCCCTCTGGATGAATGATGAGTAGATGTTGCAATAAGGGATCATACCCTGGGTCGCAAGTCCGGCAGAAAATGTTACTGCGTGCTGTTCAGCGATACCAACGTCGTAAACCCTGTCGGGGATCTCCTTCATCATTATGCAAAGGGAACATCCGGTAGTCATGGCTGGTGTGATGCCTGCTATTTTATCGTTGGTTCTGGCCAGCTCAAGGATCGTATTTCCGAAGACCTCCTGGTATGTTGCAGTAGTTCCTCCTTCGGCCGGGTTCAGGATGATGCCTGTATCCTTGTCGAATTTTCCGGGGGCATGATAAACAGTCTGGTTCTGTTCAGCCTGATGGAATCCCTTCCCCTTGATTGTAAGGCAATGAAGCAATTTCGGCCCCGGGATCCTTTTCAGATCCTGAAGAACGCTTGTAAGGTGAAGGATATCATGACCGTCAATTGGTCCGAAGTACCTGAAATTCAATCCCTCAAACAGGTTGCTCTTATCAAGGAGTGTACTCTTTAGTCCGGCCTGTACCTGGCTTGCCAGGGTACGGGCATTAGGTCCGACCTTGCCGAATCGTCCCAGAAAATTCCAAACCCTGGTCCTTAACCGGTTATAAGTGCCGCTGGTGGTAATATCTATAAGATACTCTTTCAGAGCTCCGACATTCGGATCGATTGCTATATTGTTATCGTTGAGTATTACAAGGATATCAGATTTTGCAATACCGGCATTGTTAAGCCCTTCAAAAGCCTGGCCCGCGGTCATTGCTCCATCGCCTATAACAGCTACAACATGCCTGTTTTCGCCTTTCCGCTTTGAGGCTACAGCCATTCCGAGCGCAGCAGAGATCGATGTAGAGGAATGTCCCGTCCCGAAGGCATCATATTCGCTTTCAGCCATTTTTGGAAATCCGCTGATACCCTTGTAACTCCTGTTGGTTGAAAACCTCTCTCTTCTGCCTGTAAGTATCTTGTGTCCGTAAGCCTGGTGCCCTACATCCCAGATTATTTTATCGTAGGGAGTGTTGAAAACATAGTGAAGTGCAACGGTAAGTTCGACTACTCCAAGGCTGGCTCCCAGATGGCCCGGGTTCTTGCTGACCATGTCAATAATGTACTGCCTCAGTTCCGAACTCACTTTTAGAAGATCGTCGGGTTTCAGCTTTCTGAGGTCCCCGGGTGATGATATTTGAAACAGAAGATTTTCCTCCTGATACATTCTGAAAACGAGTAAAAATGGTTTGCAAATATAACAATTATTATTCCCGAATGTTTGCTGAGGCTTAAAGCGGATTTTCTTATTTTTGCGTCAGCGGATAAAATCTAAACCTTACACTGACCATGAATAAATCATTTACCGTAACAGTTATTGCCGTACTATCAGTGCTAATCGTCTTTTCGTGTGTCCCGGGCAAAAAATTCAGGGCACTCCAGAACACCAGCCGGCAGAATATGATTGACCGTGATGACTTCAAGGCTGAGAATCTGACACTCTCGATGGAAAACAGGGAGATTGAGGCAAGGATAGCAGCCCTCGAAAAGGATATGAGCAAATCGAGGCAGGATCTTGCTCTTGCAGAGATTGAACGCAATAAGGCAAAAGAGGATCTGAATATCATCAATGACAGGTATATTAATCTGCAGAGCGCTCAGGAAGACCTTATCCGCGGTAACGTCAGTGAAACAAGGAAGCTTCTCTCCGATCTCCAGGCTGCCCAGGATAACCTCAGGCAGAAGGAGGATATAATGCGTCAGCTTGAGCAGTCGATGGACCTGAAGAAGGTATCGCTGGATGAACTTACAATGGAGCTTGAAAAGAAGAATTCCCGTCTGGCCGAGCTGGAAAAGATACTTGATACCCAGAAAAAGCTGGTTTCAGATCTTAAGAACAAGGTTTCAGACGCGCTTCTGGGATTTGAAAATAACGGGCTCACAGTTACCAACAGGAACGGAAAAGTGTACGTGTCGCTCGATGAGAAGCTTTTATTCAAATCGGCAAGCTGGGATATTGATGCTAATGGAAGGAACGCTCTAAAAAAGCTGGCTGGTGTTCTGGAAAAAAATCCAAATATCCAGGTCACTATTGAGGGCCATACGGATAACGTCCCGTATAATCCGGGGAGCGGCCAACTGAGGGATAACTGGGATCTGAGTGTAAAAAGAGCCACAACAGTCGTAAGGGTGCTCCTCGAAGGATCAAAAATCAACCCGGGAAGGCTCACTGCTTCAGGTCGAAGCGAATATTTTCCGGTTGAAACCGTTGACACACCGGATGCCAGGCAGAAGAACAGAAGAACGGAGATTATCCTCACTCCTGATCTTACAGAATTGTATATGCTTATTAATGAATATTAGGAATTTCGGATTTCGGATTTGTGATTGCGGATTTGAAAATCCGAAATCCGAAATCCGCATTCCGCAATTATTCTGAAAATTCCTGGAGTCTCACCCTCATGTTCCTTAGTGCCTCAAGAAGGTTCTCCTCAGGTTTAAGGAATTCCTGGTTCTCCCAGAAAAGGGGGTCATAATTCATTATTGTCTTAGAAAATACTGAATGCACCGGAGCCAGCTCTTCTCTTTCAAATCTTATTACATTATCGAGACTTGAGCTTGTGACAGCCATTTCGAAAAACACATCAAACTGGGTATTGAAGATCCTATTCTTTTGTTTTGATTCGAATCCGAGATCACCCCTTACATGACTGAAGTAGTACCTGGAATCAACTTTTCGGTAGGTGACTGAATACCTGACCGAAACGGGCCATGTTGTAAAATACTTTGACGGTCTTGAAATGAATGTCCCTTTCAATTTTTTAAGATAACCGGGATTGATCTCAAAATCAGCCTTGAGAAGCGCAAAATCAGAAGTGTTAATGAACAGCGATCCACTGAACATCGGCATTTCGGAGCCTACCTTCTGGCCAAACTCAATTTCAAAGGCTGATTCTTCATTAAAAGAGACAATATCGGTAAGCCGGTAACTGTAATCAACCATTGTTTCACCTGCTAAAAAATCAAAAGTATTTTTTATGCCGTCAAGCTGAAGGCATGTACTGAGCCCGGCCTTTAACCTTACCGTAATAGAATCGCTTACGCTTACGTTTTCAATTTTCCTGCTCTTGAGAACTTTTATCTGGTCGTTCAGAAGGGTGCCTGCATAGGCGCTTTTGTAAAGCTGCAGTATTGCCTCCGAATAAGTCTGAAGCTCCTTTTTCCTGAGCACACCTTCCCTGTAAAAAGCAGTCATCACGGCTGGCGTGTTACCATAGTTCTGTGGTATTCTGTACCGCACCTTGTTGATTATATCCCAGGGTATCTGGTTTTTGATTATGATTTCGGGTATGGAAATGAATTCCCTCCGCATTTCAACCCTGAAATTATTTCCCAGCGATTGCCTCACAGGGATTTCCCTTCCATAATAGCCCAGGTACGATACCACTATCGTATCGCTGAAATCTTCAGGGTGGATCCTTAAACCGAATTCCCCGCTGCTGTTCGATACGGTCCCCTTTCCCGTGTGCCTGAGCCCGATTGTTGCATAAGGCAATGGCTCAGATGATTCACCGTCAAGTATCACACCCGTAATATCCCTCAGTCTCGGGATGATAAGTGAATCTGTCACAGCCGGAGGAGCAGGGGGAATTTCCCTGGATATAATGATATATTCATCGATAACTGAATATTCAAGGGTGTTGTTTTTCAGGATGCTGTCGAGTATGATCTCGAGCCTTGTCTTCCTGAAATTCATCTCCGTCTTCCTTTCTGCATCAATAAGGCGGCTGTCGTAGGTGAAATGATAACCTGTCTGCCGGGTGATAAGATTCAGGGCATTGCCGGTCTTTATTATTCCTGCCCTGAATGTAAATGCAGAATCAAGGATGCCCTGCTGGCACTTTGCCTGCGGCGAAGGAATCAGAGATATAAACAATGCAATGGCTGTAAGGATTTTTAATACAGCGTCATTGACAGACAACATTTTACATAAGGTTAGTTATTTCACTGAAAGATGGTAAACATTACCGTCTTTTGTATAACTGAGGATAAAGCTAGCACAAATTATGCGAATAACGGTCTCCTGCGACTGATTATCGGTTGGAGAGGTCCATGTCCATGTATTTGAAAGTATTTCCAGGTCATCAGCAACAATATCCATGTTATAGACTCTCTTGAGATCCCTGAAAACGATATCGAGAGTCTGCCCGTCATACACAAGGAGGCCGGTGTTCCATGCCATGTAGTTGGGATCAGTGTTTACCGATTTTTCTGAACGCTCAGGATACACTGTCCCTACAAAACCGGGATCAAGTATAAGATTGTTGGTGTCGTCATTATCAGTAACCTCCACCTGCCCCGTTTTAACAAATACCTCAACGGCAGAATCTGAATTACTGGTTATTACATTGAAAGATGTTCCCAGTACTTTCACTCTGGCATTGCCGGCATCGACGGAAAACGGATTGTTTTCATCACGTGCGATTTCAAAAAACGCTTCACCGGAAAGGGTAACATTCCTTCCATGACGGTTGAAGTTCTTCATGTAGCTCAGCTTTGTATTCCGGTTAAGGAATATGTTGCTTCCGTCGGGAAGGGTAACCTGAAGATTCTTCTGGTTATCGGTGGTGGCAACTGTGGTTTTCCGGCTTATAAAACCTTTGTCGCTGATATATAAAAGTCCGGATCCCAAACCCAGTAAAAGAAGCCCTATTGCGGCCACCCTGAAGTATGTGGTTCTGAATAAACTTTTCCTGATCACCGGCGTCTCAGTAATTAATCCGTTTTCATTCAGCCGGGAATAGAGTTTATTCCATGCTTTATCTATATCTATCTCATTGTCAATATTCATCTCTTTCAACTCTTTCCAGTATTTAATCGTGTTATGCCTGTCCTCAGCCATAAACCGGCTGAACAGATCCTTGTTTACGCTCTTTTCGTCTGACAGAATTGAGGAGAGTTCCTCCCATTCCCTGTCAGTGTAATTTTCCGTGTCGTTCATCTCTTTCATTATTCTGCCAGTGCTTTTCTGAATTCCTTAAGCGCTCTCCCCATGTTTGCCTCGACTGTTTTGACCGAGATTGAAAGCTTATGCGCTATTTCCGAATATTTTAATCCTTCAAACCTGCTCATGCAGAAGATCTTTCCGCACTTTTCAGGGAGCCTCTCAAGTATGCCGGCTATCTTAGCCTGCAAGTCCCTGTAATTAAGTATGTCACCCGGAGTTTCATTGCTCTCTGTTTCGTTGAATGCAATCTCTCTGGCATACTTTTCAACAACCTTGATGTGATTTAAATAATGCAGGCAGCGGTTGTGAACTGCTCTGTAAAGGTAACCGTTCAATGAACTTTCGATCTGAATTTTTTCCCTGTCTTTCCAGATCCTGAAGAAAAGATCCTGAACTATCTCTTCAGCGGTGTCATGATCCTTTATCAGCCTCTTGGCATATCTTACCAGGGAGACATAGGAGGATCGAAAAAGTGACTCAAACTGTCCAGTATCACCTTGTCTGATCCTCCTTATTATTTCAGAATCCCCGGGCATAGTTTTTTATTCGTCTTTTCTGTCGCTGAACTTGAGTTTCCTGCTGAGGCGTTTGATAGCCGATTCAATACTCTGGTCGGGTTCGATAACGTTGTATTCACCCCAGAATTCAGGATCGGTAAATGCTTCAACCTGTTCAGAGAAAACATCGCTGTATCTTAACTTCTCCTTACCTGTAAATTTAATAACTTCTTCGTTAGTACGGTCAGTAATTGCCATTTCTGACATTGTGGTATAATAGGTATTGAAAAGTTTTTTCTTCCAGTTGACCTTGAATTTGACTTCGGCCCTTGAGTATGCGAAATACCACTTGCCATCCTGTTCACGGTATTGTGCCCTGTATGTTGCAATTTCGGGTATTATTTCCATGCCAAGCGGTTTCTTCTTGATGAATATTGATGATACTGCATCCTTGTCTTCAAGGTTGAAACCAAACTCAGCCTCGGTAAGTGCATAAGTATCAGTCTCGATGTAAAGGTTACCCATGAATAATGGCATATCTACCGATGGCTTCTGCCTGAACATTATTACATAATGAGGCTTGTTATTTATTTCAATAACCGTGATCAGCGAGTAATCATAGTATTTCATTGCATCCACTGTCAGGATCGCCTCGGTATTTTTTACAATATCAAGCTGTAAAACTGTTGTGGGACCGCCCTGAAGCTTGAAAAGAACAGTGTCCATTCTTTCAACATCCGATCCTTTTCTGCCCTTGTAGATCCTGGCTCCGTCGAACCGCAGATCGCTATTGTAGGGTGCCTTGAAAATTTCAACAACCGCCTCGCCGATTGAAACGTATGTTCTGTTCTTGCGGATAGTTTCCCTGTAGAATGCGGTCATCAGGTTAGGTTCGTCGATATAGTTCCTGCCTATTCTCCCGATTGCATTCCTTACAATTGCTTCAGGATCGATAGGTTTCACGATTATCTCCTTTATTGGTATAGGTGCAGGTGTAAGGGAGATAACATTCTTGTAATCGTCTTCCCTGAGGTCGGTGAGAGGGACAACCTTGTTCTTGTAACCGAGGAAGGTCACCTCCAGGTTTTTGGATGTCTGTGTTTCAGCGATCTTGATAAGGAACTCTCCGTCGATGTTCGTAATTGTGGCAACGTTGGTTTCCTTCACGGCAACTGAAGCAAAAACAAGAGCGGTACCAGTCTCGGAGTCAATAACCTTGCCCCTGAATGAAAGAGTGGCCTGCTGAACTTCTTTTTTTCTTTCAGGAGAGGCACCTGCATAAGTTGCAACGGCCGTGATGGCCGGCAAAAATAGCAGGGCGAGGAGCGATAAATTTCTGATAGTTTTCATGGCATTAAATCATTAAGTTAACATTTATTTAAATTTTCTGCAATTCCGAAATATTCTCTTTTCAGCCATATGACCAGATGCATCCATCTTTACCCTATCTGACCGTAAAATTATTTTCTATCTTGCTGCATTATTTCAGATTAACATATGGCAGACACAATTGTTAAAGCCACAAATGCCCTCTTATCCGGGTTTTCATACCTGACAAGCTCATTAAGCCGCAGGCCAGTGATTTTCGGGATGCCTGCGGCAGTCTCCTTTGAGCTTACAAACAATTGCAATCTGAAATGCCCCGAATGCGCATCAGGCTCGGGACTGATGAAAAGAACGCGTGGATTCATGGATACCGGGCTTTTTGAAAAGACTGTCACAGAGCTCCGGCCATACCTCTATTATATGAACCTGTATTTCCAGGGAGAACCGATGATGCATCCGGATTTTTTTACGTTCCTGATCCTTTCACGAGAAATAAAAACAGTTGTTTCAACAAACGGGCATTTTCTTTCTGAGGAAAATTCGGAAAAGCTTGTGTTTTCGCCGCTTTACAAACTCATAGTTTCGCTCGACGGGATGGATCAGAAGGCGTACTCCGGATACAGGAGAAATGGAGATCTCGCCAGGGTGATGGAAGGGATTAGGAACATCAGTTCGTCACGCGACAGATTTAAATCCCCGATGAAGCTCGAACTGCAGTTTCTCGTAAACAG
>DAIUKI010000023.1:7933-15010 GCA_036848255.1 Bacteroidales bacterium
CACGCGACAGATTTAAATCCCCGATGAAGCTCGAACTGCAGTTTCTCGTAAACAGGCATAATGAGCATCAGATAAGGGAAGCCGGACGCTTTGCCGGGGAGATGAAGGCTCAGCTGAATCTTAAATCCATGCAGGTAATAAATGATCGGGATGCAGGAAACTGGATGCCTTCAAATAAGGAATATGCAAGGTACGAAAAAGGGGAAGGGAAGTATGCAATCAGAAATTCAATGCCATCCGGATGTCTTCGGCTTTGGCTCAATCCGGTCATTACCTGGGATGGCAAAGTTCTTCCGTGCTGTTTTGATAAGGATGCTGAATTTATAATGGGAGACCTGAAGAAAGATTCGTTCAGGACGATCTGGAACAATTCTGATTACAAGAATTTCAGGAAACGGATTCTGTCGGAAAGAAAATCGATAGAGATCTGCAGGAACTGCACCTCCGGAATGAGAGGTATCAGGTAGTAAAAGTTATACTGTCATCACGTCTTTTTCCTTCGCCGCCATTACCTTGTCGACTTTTCCGGAATAGTCACGAGTCATCTCCTGGATATTTTCGGTGGCATCCTTCTCGATATCTTCTGGAAGGCCGTCCTTCAGCATTCTTTTGAGCTCATCATTGGCCCATTTACGGGAGTTGCGCAAGCTTATCTTGGCTACTTCGCCCTCATTCCTTACTTGTTTCACGAGCTGGTGCCTTCTCTCTTCAGTAAGTGGAGGGATATTGATTCTTATTACCTCACCATTGTTTACCGGGGTTAAACCGATATTGGCGGCCATGATAGCCTTTTCAATGGTCCCGAGCATGTTTTTCTCCCATGCCTGAATCAGAATAGTCTTTGCATCAGGGGTGTTGATATTTGAAACCAGGCTCAGGGGAGAGTTTACTCCGTAATAATCGACAGTAATACCATCGAGAAGAACAGGAGTTGCCCTTCCGGCCCGCAGATGGGCCAGTTCGTGCTCAAGATGTTCAAGAGCCTTTTGCATCCTGTCCGTCGTCTCCTCAATTATAAGTTCAACTTCTTCGTTCATATTTCAGTGGTTAGGTTTGATTTGAATGTATATCAAAAGTAATAAAATAGAGTGAAACCAGTAACTCTTTCAGTGGCAAATAAGTGTTCCGATTTCAGTTCCCTTTACAACTTTCAGAAGGTTGCCCTCTTTGTTCATATCGAACACTATTATCGGCATGTTGTTTTCGCGGCACATTGTAAAGGCTGTCAGGTCCATCACCTTTAGCCTCCTTTCGATCACCTCCTCAAAGGAGATCTTATCGAATTTCCCTGCATCCCGATCTTTTTCGGGATCTGCAGTATATACACCGTCAACTCTGGTACCCTTAAGAAGTACATCGGCCCTGATCTCTACGGCTCTCAGTGCGGCTGCAGTGTCGGTTGTAAAGAATGGGTTCCCGGTACCACCTGAAAGGATGCAGATTGTCCCGTTCTTCAGTTCATTTGAGACCTTATCCCTGCTGTACAGTTCTCCTACAGGTTCCATCCTGACCGCGGTAAAGACCTTTGCTTTCCCCCTGGCCTTTATTATGGCGTTTTCCAGAGCCAGGCTGTTAATAACCGTGGCAAGCATTCCCATCTGATCGCCCTTTACGCGGTCGAAACCCGATTCAGTCCCGCTGAGCCCCCGGAAAATATTGCCTCCGCCAATAACTATCGCAACCTCACATCCTTTTTCTGCAATGTCTGCAACCTGCTTTGCATATATTTCCAGAACCCGGCTGCTTATTCCCTGGTTCCCGTCACCCGACAGCGACTCACCGCTGAGCTTCAGTAAAATTCTGGAGTATTTCATGGCAAATATTATTTCTGTCTTAAATAGAAGGTTCCTCAAAGTGAGGGATCCTGTCAGTGGTACGAATATAATAAAAAAATGGCGCCTGGAGGCGCCACCTTAGTATTGAAATATGAACTTACGTTTACAGATTCAGAGTGTACCGCTTGAAGGTAGTCACTGTTAATTGCTTGTCGACAGACTGAAGATACTGTCTGATGTTCATTTTATTATCTTTTATGAATTCCTGGTTGAGGAGAGTGCTGTCCTTGTAGAATTTGGCGAGTTTACCCTGTGCTATCTTTTCGAGCATCTCCTCGGGTTTCCCTTCGCGTTTTGCCTGTTCCTTTCCGATCTCGATCTCCTGTGCAATTACATTGGCAGGAACATCTTCCTTATCTATGGCAACAGGATTCATGGCAGCGATCTGCATTGCAATATCTTTGTAAACCTGAACATCGGCACCTGCTTTCGAAAAGCCCACAAGTGTGGCAAGCCTGTTACCAGGGTGGACATAGGCCTGAACATGGGCAGCCTCGATTTTTTCATAGTATGCAAGCTCGAGCTTTTCTCCTATTATACCAACAAATTCAGTAACCTTTTCACCTACTGTGGCATTCTCCATTGGCAGAGCCTTCAGTGCATCGAGGTTCTCAGGTTTTTTAACCAGGGCAAGGTCAAGTATATTCCCAGCGAGAGTAATAAATTCAGCATTCTGCGCAACGAAATCAGTCTCACTGTTGAGCACCGTAATTGCCCCCGTCCTGCCGTCGGCATTGGCTTTCGAAAGCACAACACCCTCACTGGCATCCCTGTCGGCTCTTTTGTTAGCAACAGCCTGTCCCTTTTTCCTTATTATTTCTATAGCCTTGCTGAAATCTCCGTTCGATTCTTCAAGCGCTTTTTTGCAGTCCATCATGCCGGCCAGGGTCACTTTCCTTAGCCTTGCAACATCTGCAGAACTTATATTAGCCATTATATTAATTCCTTTATTTTGATTTCACTTAATCTTTTATGCTTCTTCATTCTCATCGGCTTCGGCGACGATCTCCTCATCTTCCTCGACCTCAACGGTTACCGCTTCGTCCTCAACTTCAACATCTTCTTCCTCCTCAACAATTGCTTCGATAACTGAATCAGGCAGGTCCTTGGTTTCAAGTTCTTTTCTGATGAATTTTTTGTCCTTCATTGCAGGTTCCTTGTCTTTCTCAAGCTTTCTTTCATTGAGACCCTCTTCAATTGCATCGCACAGCAAGCCGATAATCAGTGAAATGGATTTTGATGCATCGTCATTTGCAGGTATCGGGAATTCTATGTCGGAAGGATCAGAATTGGTGTCAACCATTGCAAAAACAGGAATTCCAAGGCGTTTTGCCTCTCTTACAGCAATATGTTCCTTGCAAACGTCAACCACGAAAAGTGCCGACGGAAGGCGTGTAAGATCAACAATACTTCCCAGGTTCTTTTCCAGTTTGGCTCTCTGACGGGTCACCTGAAGTCTTTCGCGCTTCGACAGGTTTGTGAATGTGCCGTCGGTAGCCATCTTGTCAATCGAACCCATCTTTTTTACTGCTTTACGGATAGTCGGGAAGTTGGTAAGCATCCCTCCCGGCCAGCGTTCCGTTACATAAGGCATGTTAACCAGTTTTACCTTTTCGGAGACTATCTCTTTTGCCTGTTTTTTTGTAGCGACAAAAAGGATCTTCTTTCCTGATCTTGAAATCTGCTTCATTGCTGAAGCAGCTTCATCGAGCTTTACTACCGTCTTTTCGAGGTCAATGATATGAATGCCGTTACGCTCCATAAAAATATACGGAGCCATGGCGGGGTTCCATTTTCTCTTTAAATGTCCGAAATGTACTCCTGCATCAAGCAGTTCCTGAAAATTTGTTCTTGGCATTTTTGGTTTTTTTAAAAGTTTACATTCTGTTTAATCAATCACAGGGTAGTCCCGCGCGGTGGCGGAAGTCTCTGCAATTTAGATACTAAACCTGCATCTATAAAAGTTGATCCTGTAATTCCTAACGTTTACTGAACTGGAATCTCTTGCGTGCTTTGGGCTGACCCGGTTTTTTCCTTTCAACCTCACGGGGATCGCGGGTGACGAAACCGTTTGCCTTAAGGACCGATTTGCTCTCAGGGTCGATCTTATAAAGCGCCCTTGTTATCCCAAGACGGATAGCTTCAGCCTGCCCTTTTACTCCGCCTCCGTCAAGATTGACATTGATGTCATATTTATCGATAGCATTCAGCACAACAAGAGGTTGTGTGACAACATACTGCAATGTTTCAGCGCCAAAATACTCTTTGTAATCCCTGTGGTTTACGGTAATTTTACCCTTGCCATCACTTAACAATACTCTGGCAACGGCTGCTTTTCTTCTTCCAAGTGCATTAACTGGCTCCATATTTGTTCCTTATCGTATTATAATTCTAGTTTCTTAGGTTTCTGAGCTTCATGGGGATGCGAAGGACCTGCGTAAATGTGCATGTTCTTATATATCGCCTTTCCAAGCCTGTTTTTTGGAAGCATTCCTTTAACGGCTTCCTCAACAAGACTTATTGGTTTCTTCTTCAGCATATTCAGAGCTGTCGTTGATCTCTGTCCCCCGGGGTAGCCAGTATGGCGTACATACTGCTTATCCGCCCATTTGTTCCCCGACAGCGTTACTTTATCAGCATTTACCACAATCACGTTGTCACCGCAGTCAACATGAGGGGTGAAATTTGTTTTGTGCTTTCCTCTCAGGGTTGATGCTACAACAGTTGCAAGACGGCCGAGAGCGGCTCCTTCTGCATCAACAATGACCCACTCCTTGTTAACGGTCTCCTTGTTCGCTGAAATTGTTTTATAACTTAAGGTGTTCACTTTTAATCTGTTTTATAATTGAAACACTTGAATTTATTACAATGATCCCCCTAATTTGGGACTGCAAAAATACAATATATTTCCTAAAAAAAAAGAATATTGACCAGATTTTATGTTTGATAAGAAAAACTAAGTTTATTTTTACCTGATAAATGAGCCCTGGATAAACCAATATTTTGGAAATAAATGAGTGATGATAATGAATTCCTCAGGAAAGCTGTTGAAATAGCTATTTCCGGAATCACCACCGGCGGAGGTCCCTTTGGTGCCGTTATTACGAAGGAAGGGAGAATGATTGCCGGATCGAACAACAGGGTTGTTCTTAACACTGATCCTACTGCCCATGCTGAGATACTCGCAATCAGGGAAGCTGCCCGGATTGCAGGGACGCACGAGCTGGACGGATGTGTCCTTTATACTTCATGCGAACCATGTCCGATGTGCCTTGGCGCCATTTACTGGTCGGGAATTAAGAGGGTTGTTTACGCATCGGGGCGACAAGACGCCGCAACCGCCGGGTTTGACGATGAGTTTATCTATAACGAAATTTCCCTTGACCCTTCAATGAGGAAGGTCACTTTCATTCATCTTGCAGATGATAAAGCCGGGGAGGTCTTCAGAAAATGGGTGGATTATGACGGGAAAACCCCCTATTAGATCAGTTCCTGAAAAAGGGAGACTGGAAAGGAGCTTTTTTATAAGGGATGTGCTTGAAGTTGCACCGGATCTCTTATGCAAAGTGTTGGTAATCAGATCAGGAGATGATCAGATCAGGAGGTTCTCCATTTCAGAAACTGAAGCCTACCGGGGGTCTGATGACCAGGCGTGTCATGCCGCCAGGGGAAGAACCCCTAGAACTGAGATCATGTACCACGATGGGGGAAGACTCTATGTCTATTTTGTGTATGGCATGTACTGGATGCTGAACATTGTTACAGGTATGGAGAATGACCCTCAGGCCGTACTGATCAGGGGGCTTGAAGACTGCCAGGGTCCGGGAAGGGTAACCAGGCTTCTGGGGATCGACAGGTCATTTTACGGAGAGGACCTTATTTCATCCGGCAGGATTTGGGTCGAAGAATCGGGGATTACACCGGTTTATAAAACCAGCCCGAGAATTGGGATTGATTACGCTGGGGAGGTTTGGAAAAACAAGCCATGGAGATACTATCTATTTTAACTAGTGAATTACTAACGCTGGCGCGGATTTAGCGTAGCGTAATCCGTGCCAATTACTTCTAGCACGGATTACAAATCCGCGCTAGCTGTGTGCCCCTCCCAGTCTGAAATATGTTATTTGCTGATAGCAGCTATCTTTATCAGCTTGTCAAGCTTTATATGTAGTGTCATTGCATTATCAAAACGCCTGAGGTCTGTATCGTAATAGCTGTCAAATCCGAAATAGAACTCAAAAAAATCACTGTACGGAAGCCTGATATTTACTGACCCCGTTATAAGCTTTCTGTCGGTGATTACCAGGTTATCGAAGCGATCCGAAACCGAACCGAAAATAAAATTGCCATCAGGGGCATAATAATCATGCGAGCTCCAGTACCCTGCCTCCAATTCAGCTTTTCTGCAGGAAAAAAACAATTTATACCATCCGGCGAATCCATGCCTGATGCCTGACGGAGCATTGTCAGAAAGGCACTTACCCATGAAAAAGAGAGATTCAACTCCTGTACTGGCGGATTCAGACTGATCGACAGCAAGGCTGACCCGGGCACCTGCAGCAATATTGAGATATGTCTCCACCTGCTCCGGATAATCGCTGATTTGTCCCCCGAAATGTTTAACCTGTGCCTGGACAGGAATCTCAAGGGTGATGCGACCGGATATTTCACGTGAAGTATATCTGAATGATTCGCCTGCCGTAAAAATCTCCCTCCCGGAATCACCTTTGAAAATATAATTTTCCCAGCTCAGCCACGTATCGCTGAAAATGTGGTCATTTGATGTTACGAGCTGAAGTCCGTCTTCTGAAAAGGCATTATAGATCCTTTCCCTGTTGAAATGGGGGTCGGACATTGAGTGATCATCACTGCCGGATAATGAACCTATAGTGAAACGGGTATTTTCTGAAAAATGCCATGAGGTCGAAAAAACAGGCTTGACAAGCGAGAATTTATTGGTTCCTGAATAGCTCAGGAGATGTGCGCCGAGCCTTAGCTCTGTTTTTTCGGCAGGCCGGTAAACAAGCTCCGGCTGGATAAAATAGCCGATAAGCGTGTACCCTTCAATTATCGGATTCGAGTACTCATTGTTCCTTATAAAATTTGTGTTCCTGAAATTAAGATAAAGAACACCATCTGATCCGGATCCGCCTGAATTACCCTGACCGGAGGCAGGAAAAACAATAAAGAAAAGAAGTAGGATCAATATTGCGCAATGTCTCATAAAGCATTCTCTGTAAGA